>JBGTNF010000295.1:0-2434 GCA_041743205.1 Thermomicrobiales bacterium
CCTCGGCGGCAAGGTCCGGCGGGACATCGTGATAGAAGACCACCAGGTCGCTGGCATCGGCCTGGTCCTCCTGCTGGTGCCCGGTGTTGGCGAACATCTGCTCGCCGGATTCGCCGGGTTGCGGAATCATGCCCGCCACGAACACGAGCCCGTTGGCCGGCAGGCGGGCGGCCACCAGCGGCACCGTGAACCCGCCAAACGAATGTCCGACCACGACGAGGTCGTCCCGGGGGTTTCCAATTGCCGTCACAACCACGTCGACGTAGTCCGCAAGACCGGCCGATTCGTCGTCGCACGGCAAGTCGGGTGTCACCACTTCGTGGCCCTTTGCGCGCAATTGGTCGGCAACGAGATGCCAGTACCAGCCGACATCGCCGGCGCCGTGAATGAGTGCGTACGTCGTCATAAACGTGGTTGCTCCTGGTCGGGCCAGCGAATCCGGAGCAAGGCCGCTACCGTTGACTGGATGGATTCAGCCTATGGCGCCGGACATGGGTGCGCTTCTTCTACGTTGCCAAAGAACTCTTCGTCGTTATTTTCCAAGCGAATGCTTGCTTTATTCATCGTCGTCCGATATGGTGGCCATCAATTGGAACGACTCATCGCTGGTTGACGTAGGCGTTCGTACATGAGACGATGCGAACGCGCGTTCGCCTTTTGGCCTGGCCCGCCGACGATCCCAGCCGGTTGGCTTGACCCCGGATCGCGAAGTAGACTGACTGGTTCGCGCGCTTGTCCCGCCCGGACAACGCCCCTTCCCACGCTCCTCTGAATATCCCGGAGATCGCCTCGTGGCTGCCGCTTCCCTATCCGCCCGATCGTTGCCGGAACCCGGTGACAGCGATTCGCTGGCCGAATTCACGGTCGACGACCAGCGAACGTACGACCAACGCAGTCCGGCGCGCTGGATCGTCGCCCACATCCTCCGCTTCCGAATGGTGCTGGCGGCTTTCGTCATCGGATCGGTGGCGGCCACCCTGCTCAACGGCGCCATTCCCGGCCTCACCGGCGCCGCGGTCGACGAAGTGCTGGACGGCACCGGGGACCGCCCGGCGGCCCTGCTCAACATTTCGCTGGTGTTGCTGGCGATCGTGGTGGTGCGCGGCGCCTTCGACATCGTGGCGCGTTACGCGATCGAAGTCCTGGCCAAGCGGCTGGAACGCGACTCGCGCCTGGAACTGTTCACCAGCCTGCTCGGCAAGAGCCAGACCTTCCACAACCGGCAGCAGGTCGGCGACCTCATGGCGCGTTCGACCAACGATGTGCGCCAGCTCGGTTTCATGCTCTCACCGGGTCTCGACCTGATCGTCGATTCGATGCTGGCGCTGGTCATCCCGTTCATCTTCATCGCCTTCATCGATGTCCAGTTGCTCATCGTGCCGACGCTCTTCGTCGTCGGGTTCTTCTTCACTTTGCGGCTCTACATGCGGCAGTTGTCGCCGATTTCCGACAAGATGCGCAGTCAGTTCGGGGTGATGAACGCCGGGTTGAACGAGGCGGTGCGCGGCGTCGAAGTGATCAAGGCGACCGGCCAGGAGCAGCAGGAACGCCAGAAGTTCGGTCGAACCGCCCGGCTCTACCGCGACTACCAGGTGCTCCAGGGGCTCGTCCAGGCCCGCTACCTGCCGACCCTGCTGCTGCCGGTGGCGACCGCCCTGGCCATCCTCCATGGCGTCTACCTCGTACAGCAAGGCACGCTCTCGATCGGGCAACTCATCGCCTACGTCGGGCTGCTCCAGCAACTCGGCTTCCCGACGTTCATCTCGACCTTCTCGTTCTCGCTGGTGCAGATGGGCCTCGCCAGCGCCCGCCGGATCCTGGACGTGATGCAGCAGGAAACCGAACTGGACCAGAACGCCGGCGGCCACGTTGCCCCGATCCGGGGCGACATCGTCTTCGACAACGTGACGTTCAGCTACGGCGGCAACGGCGGCGACCCGATCCTGAAAAACATCTCGTTCCACGCCCAACCGGGCGAAACGATCGCGATCGTCGGCGAGACCGGCTCCGGCAAGAGCACGCTGACCAAGCTGGTCAACCGCATCTACGATGTGGACTCGGGCAGGATCCTGATCGACGGCGTCGACGTGCGCGAGTGGAACATGGACTCGCTCCGGTCCCAGATCTCCTTCATCGAGCAGGACGTGACGCTCTTCTCGCGGTCGGTGGCGGAGAACATCGGCTTCAGCCTCGGCCAGTCGGCCGACCGCGAAGCGGTGGTGCAGGCAGCCCGCGACGCCCAGGCGCACGAATTCATCGTCACCCTCGACGAGGGGTACGACACCACCATCGGCGAGCGGGGAATCACCCTCTCGGGAGGGCAGCGGCAGCGGCTGGCGATCGCCCGGGCCCTGCTGACTTCCCCCAGCGTGCTGGTGCTGGACGATTCGACGAGCGCGATCGACAGCGCCACGGAGGACAGCATCCAGCGCGC
>JBGTNF010000296.1:0-3300 GCA_041743205.1 Thermomicrobiales bacterium
CCGAACGCGGAGCCGCGCCCCGTGGTGAAGACCACGATGTTGCAGCCCCCCGCGACCTGCCCGGTCGCGGACACCGGATCGTAGCCCGGTGTATCCATGTGGATGAATCCCCTGCTCGTGATCCGTTCGGCGTAGTCGACCACATCGTTCATCGGCGTGGTGCCGGCCTTGGCGATCGCCCCCAGCGACTTCTCGTAAATCGTCGTCAGCCCGCCGAGCTTGTTGCCGGGTGAGGGATTGTTGTCGATCGAGGCCCCGAACATCGCCGTGTAGTCTTCCCACCAGTGGATCTTGTCCACCAGCTTCTGGCCAATCTCCGGCGTTGCCGCCCGGCGGGTGAGGATGTGCTCGCCGCCGTAGATTTCGCTCGTTTCGCCGAGCACGATCGTGCCGCCCTGTTTCACGATCAGGTCGCCGGCGTAGCCAAGGGCCGGGTTCGCGGTCACGCCGGACCAGCCGTCGGACCCACCGCACTGAAGGGCCACCACGAGCTCCGAGGCCGGAACGGGCTCACGCCGGGCCTCGTTGGCCTTCGGCAGCATCTCCTCGACCGCCTTGATCCCCACTTCGACCGTCTTCAGGAATCCGCCATCTTCCTGGATCGTCAGCACCTGGGGCCGGTGCCCGTCGTCGAGGTGCCCGATGTCGATGATGTCATCCGGCTGGTTGGTTTCGCAGCCCAGGCTTACGATGACGTACCCGCCAATGTTGGGGTGGTTGACGATGCCCGCCATCGCCCTTTGCAGCATGCCAAGGTAGTCGGAACCGTAGTGGGCGCCGCAGCCGCCTTTGGTTGGGAAGGCGATCACACCGTCGACATTTGGGTACTGGTCCAGGATCGGGTTGTCGCGGAAGTGATCTGCCACGCGCCGCACCGCCGTGGACGAGCAGTTGACCGAGGCCAGCAACGCGACATAATTACGAGTACCGACCCGGCCGTCGGCGCGTCGGTAACCCAGGAACGTCTTGCGCTCGGCCTCCGGTACGAACTCAACTGGTTCGACGCCCTCGCTGAAGGCGTAGTCGAGATCCAGTTCGCCCTGGTGTACCTCGATGTTCTGCGTGTGGATGTGCTGCCCGGCCGCAATGTCCCGCGAGGCAAACCCGATGATCTGGCCGTACCGCCGCACCGGCTGCCCCTTCGGGATCGTGTGGATCGCCAGCTTGTGGCCGGGTGGGATCATTTGCGACACCGTGATGTCGCCGTCGGGTGACGTGAGCGTGGTCCGCGGCAGCAGTGGCTGCTTGGCGATGACCACGTCGTCGGCCGGGTTGAGCTTCACCGTGACATCGGCAATCGGCATCGCGCCCCGCTGGGCCCGGCCGAGGAGTTGAGAGGAGGATGTGGCCATCGATGAATCCTTGCTTACTGCCGTCGTCCCGAACGTCATTTCGAGCGTAGTCGAGAAATCTCTTCGGCGCGGGGACTGGATGCGCTTGCGTTCGAAAGATTCCTCGCAAGCTCGGAATGACAATTGGTCGGCGTTACCTCGCCGTTAGCCCGCCGTCGATCGTAAACTGCGAACCGGTCACGAACCCGGCCTCGTCGGACGCGAGATAGAGTGCCAGGGGCGCGATTTCGTCCGGGCGGCCCATGCGCCCGATCGGCTGCCGCGCGTGGAGTTGGGCTCGTGTCTCCTCGATTTCGCCTTGATGATAGGTGTTGAGGTAGGCCTCGACGAATGGGCTCTCGACCGTGCCGGGACAAATGCAGTTGCACCGGATGCCCCGGTCGATGAAGTCCATTGCCGTCGATTGGGTCATGGAAATGACGGCGCCCTTGGTCGTGCCGTAGGCGAACCGGCGGGACACCGCGACCTGGCCCGCGACCGAGGCGATGTTGACGATCGCCCCGCCGCTCGGGTCTTGCGCGAGCATCTGGTTCAGCGCCGCCTGCGAGCAGTGATAGACCCCGTAGATGTTGACGGCCACGAGTCGCGCGAAGTCCTCAGGCGAGGTTTCGACCAGGTTGCCGACCATGTCGATGCCGGCGTTATTGACGAGGATATCGAGCCGGCCGGTTGCGGTGACGATTTCTGCCACCGCCGCGTTGGCGGAGTCGAGGCTGGTCACATCAAGGTCGAGCGGAAAGGCGTTGCCGCCGGCGTTGGCGATTTCGTCCGCCACGCCCGTCCGCCCCGCTTCGTTGATATCGGCCACCGCGACCGTCGCCCCCTGCTTCGCGAACAGCAGCGCGATCTCGCGGCCAATCCCGGAGCCAGCCCCGGTGATCAGCGCCGTCTTGCCGTCCAGACTGAACACCGCCCTGCCTCCAACCCTCGATCGTGATCGACCCTGTCCCGTCCGGATCGATGCGTCGTCTCTTGCGCCTGTGCCAGTCGCCAGTGAATTGTATACAACTCGACCAATTTCGTGAATAGCGGATGCGTTCGGTGTACGTGTGGCCGTGTACGGTTGCGTTTCCAGCAGGAACGGCCGGTGTCCGCCCAAGCGGCGAGAGGCCACGCAGTCCGGTGGGGCGGCCTCAACTGCAATGGCGGCGCACTTTCGTGGGGGCCGGCCCGTGTGCCGGCCCGCACCATTGACTCGAAACGACAATTAATGGTCAGACCGCGCGCATAGCGAGGCTGGCGTTGATGCCGCCGAAGCCGAACGCGTTGCAGAGCAGGGTCGACGCCTGGCAGTCGCGGCCCTCCGGTCCGATAACGTCGAGGTCGCAGGCGGGATCCTTGTCGACGAGATTCGCGGTACCGGGAAGATGCCCGCATCGCAGCGCCATCGCGCAGATCGCCGTTTCCATCGCCCCGGTCGCGCCGAGCGCGTGCCCGTGCAACCCCTTCGTCCCGCTCACGGATACTCGATCGGCATGGTCGCCCAGCGCGATCCGGATCGCCTGGCATTCGGTCGAATCGTTGAGCACGGTGGACGATCCGTGGGCGTTGACGTAATCGACCTCTTCGGGCGCGATGCCCGCGCTCCGGATCGCCGCGGTCATCGCCCCGGCGGCGTAGGTGCCCTTCGGATGCGGCGCCGTCATGTGGTGGGCGTCCATGGTCGTGCCGTACCCGATGAGCTCGGCGTAAACGTGGGCGCCCCGCGCTTCGGCGTACTCGAACGATTCGAGCACCAGCACGCAGCCACCCTCGGCGATCACGAATCCGTCCCGCCCCCGGTCGAACGGACGGCTCGACGTCTCCGGGCAATCGTTCCGGGTGCTCAGCACCCGGATCATCGCGAACGCGCCGAAGGTGAGCGGCGCCAGCGGCGCTTCCGCGCCCCCGGCCAGCATCACCGGCACGCGGCCATCCTCGATCAGGCGCGCCGCCTCGCCAATCGCGA
>JBGTNF010000297.1:0-38353 GCA_041743205.1 Thermomicrobiales bacterium
GCTCGCCGGCGCCGGCGCCGGGGCGGGGTCGATGTCAGGGCCGTGCGCGCCTGGGCCACCCAGTCATCATCGAAGAGGAGCACGCCCGAATCGGTGGTTCTCGTGGCAGGCGGCAACGTGCCATCGTCGATACGGGCTTTAATCAAATAGGAAGAGAGCCCAAATGAGGAGGCTACGCGAGAGGTCGTGAGGTAACCGTCGAGATCGCTAAGTTTCGCTCTGGGCACCGGCCATCCTTCGTTGGTTTCCTGAAACTGACCCGCAACGCGGGTATCGCCGCCTGCTATCTTAGCATCGGTGACAGCGAAGCGGGTTCTGTTCAGGTCCTGGCGCAGGATATCTGCCACAACGGGGCGTAGCCAAGCGCCGCCGGCCGATTCCTGGCGTTACGTTCCGCGGCCTGACCGGTCACGCATTGTTCGGGTCCGAACGTGCGGGTCACTCCTCCAGGGCTTCGCTTCGCTGGGCCTGGTGGACGGTCTGATCGGCGCCGCGCCGCCCGAGCAGGGCGTACATGCCGGTGTAGGTGTAGGACACGCCGTAGGTTTGCGATATCCAGTTCACCGCTTCGCTCACTGTGCGGAACTGACCATCACGCGACCGGCCAACGAGGTCGGCGATCTGCGTTTCGGAAAGCCGGGACGGGCGGCCCGGCGCGGCGTAACCCGGCGTGCGCATCAGGACCGCGCCGAGACCCCCCTGGCGGTACCAGGAAACCCAGCGTTGCACAGTGCGGTAATCGACGCCAACGGCCCGCCCGGCTTCGCCGATCGAGGAGCCGCCGCGCAACAACCACAGCGCCTGAAGGCGGGCGCGGCGGTGTCCATTCCGCTCGCGTTCGTACATCGATTGCAGCGTATCAGCCGTTTCGGTCCATTCGACAACCAGTGGACGACCTCGCATGGCAGTCCCTCCCCGAGTTCGCCACAGGTTTCCCCGGTGGCTGTAAACGATCCGTCGACGAGGTTGTCGTCTGGGCTCGTCTTGCGGTCGATGTGAGGACCCTGAACGCGTGGCACGCGCCGGCGCATACCCGACTGATTTCCGAAAGTGCTGGTCAGTTTATCGCAACGAGACCAAAATCACACCGCACGTTCGAGATCGTGTGGTCCGAACGACCCCGGCAAGAGCTCTGAAAGCGGCATCGCGAGGATCGAGTCGTGGCGGTCGATGTACACCATCATATCTCCCCCGGCGGGTTTGAACTCGTTCATGACCTGGCGGCAGGCGCCGCACGGCGTGGTTCCCGCAGCCCGCGGCGCACTGACCGCCAGGGCGACGATCGACCGATGTCCCAAGGCAGCAGCAGTCTGGATGGCGACGCGTTCGCCGCAAACGGTGAGTCCGAAGCTGGCGTTCTCGATGTTGACGCCAACCACGATATCACCCGCTTCGGTAAGCGCCGCGGCGCCGACGGGAAAGTGAGAGTATGGAACATATGCATTTTGTGCCGCAACCCGAGCCGCCTCGACCAGCCGCTGCTGCGTCTCGGGCGCCATCACGTCGTGCGGCCTGGTCACGATTTCACCCATGCGTGTGTTCTCCCGGAGGATACCGGCGCCAGTCGCGATGCTCCTTGCGTCACGTGGTCCGGCGTTACTGCTATTCTGCCTACGGCACTATACGACGGCGTGGCCGAACCGGTGACGCCATCGGTTCGACTGGGCCTGGGACACATCGTCGTTGCTTGAGGGACGGACATGACCGAACCGATCGATTCCGCCGGGGCAACGCCGCCAGCTGGCGATCCCGTACTCCAGGGAGCCGCCATCTTCCTGGGCCAGGTGCTGGGCATTGCCGATTCGCCAGATTACCTGGCGTCGGACCTCTCGCCAATCAAGCGCGACGCCAACGCCTCGATATTCACCATTCAACTCGATTCCTCGGTTGGCCCCGCCGCCTTCCTGGTCTACGCCTATGCGCTCCGCCAGCGCGGCGGTGACGGCAGGACCGGCAAGGACCTGTTCGACGCCGGGTTGGACACGCTCCAGCAGGCCGCCCAGAGGTCCACGCCAGGACCCCGGGCCGTGGCCCACACCGAGACGGACGACCTCGGCTTCATCCTCGCCACCACGCCCGGCACCTTTCGCGCCCTGGCTGGTGATCCCGAGATCGAGGACAGCTCGCCCGTTCGGATGCTTGATGACCGGGACCTCGCCGCGATCGAGGAGGTTGAGCGGATCCGCGGCGAAATCGCGCTGGACCTTCTCGACTCCCTTCGCGGAGCCAACCATCAGGCGACCGAATGGCTGGCGGCCATTGAGGCCTCGGGTCAATCCGGCGGCGATGATGGACTGCCCGACGATTCGCACGCGTTTACGGCCGAGGAAACCGAGCTGGCCCTTTACCTGCTGGATGACGATTCGATCGGGAACCTGCTGCGCGCGCTCAACCTGCTCGTGACATCGGCGCAGCAACAGGCCGCGAACGGGCTGGAACGAGACTAGGTGACGCCGGGCCGCACGTCGTGATCGCTGGCGATTTCCAGGAGCCGGCTGACCAGGTCTGATTCCGTGTAGACCACCCCTAGTGAACCCTGCATGCCCCCGACAATGAACGGGTTGACGTAGAACGCCTGGTTCTCGATGCCGGGCCGGGCGGGATCCGGCGCCTGACCGAGCCGGATGTCGGTCGCCAGGCCAATGACGCCGTAATAGCGGGTCGCGTCCACGCGCTTGTGGAGGCAATCCATGAACCCGGCTTCCCAGTTGGTGCCCGAATCCTCGCTCACCTGGCAGACGTAGACATTCGCCCACTCCAGCGCTTCGAGATCGGCGGCGTAAATCCTGGCCGCCGTAATGTCGTTCCGGGTCTTGTCGTTGATCGGTTCGCTTTCGTTCGGGCAGTACACGTCGAACCCGTGCTCGCGCAGCAGCCCTGCCAGCCAGAGGTTGTAGCGGACCTCCGCGGCGGTAAACATCGGCCCACCCAGATACACCTTCATCCAGCGGTCCCTTCAGGTTTCCGGGCTTCGCCAAAGTTCCCGTACCGGGACTGCCATTCGGTGGCGCGGGCAGGCGGAACGCGAATGAACATTGCGGTGGCCTCCGCCAGGAGCGCTCCATCGGCATCGCGCCGGATTTCGCCCCGCATTTCGATGGCCCGCCCGCGGTCGCGCAACAGGTATCCGGTGGCGGTCGTGGGCTCCCCCAGCGCCACCGGTTGGCGGTAACGCGTGCTGAGGCTGCCTGTCACTGCCCAGATCCCGTGCCGGGCCAGCGACCAGGACATCACTTCATCCAGGACCGTGGTGATGATGCCGCCGTGAACCATCCCGGTGTACCCCTCGGTGCGGGGCGGCGGCGTGAACGACGTGTATACGCCGTAGCCATTGGGATCGGGAACGAGTTCCAGTCGCAGGCCATGCTCGTTGAGTTGGCCACACCCGAAGCAGGCGTGGTCAGTGGCGTCGTTGCGTGGCGCTAGCGTCGTTTCGCTGTCGGCATTCATGACGTTACCGGTCCTCCTCACGAACGCGGGCCGCTATTCCGGAAAGCGCCTCTCCGGCGCCGGACCAGATGCGCGCGTCGGCAAGGTCGTCGATCGGTGTCGACGATTGGTTGATGATGACCAGTTTCGCCCCGTTGTCCCGGGCGATGACTGGCAACCTGGCGGCCGGGTTGACCACGAGGGAACTCCCGACCACGAGCATCAGGTCGGTAGCCTGGGCCACGGCGTGGGCGGTGCGCAAAGCGCGTTCCGGGAGGGATTCCCCGAACAGCACGGTTCCGGTCCGCAACACGCCGCCGCACACCGGGCATCGGGGATCGGTTTCGCCGGCATCGAGTCGCTGTTGCACCTCCACGCCGGTGTAGGTACGGCCGCACTGCGTGCAGCGGATGACGTGGGTCGAGCCGTGGAGTTCGATCACCCGATCGTCACTGTTGCCGGCCTTCTGGTGCAGGCCGTCGATGTTCTGGGTAATCACCGCCAGCAACCGCCCGGCGGCCTCGAATTCGGCGACCGCTTCGTGGCCGGCATTGGGCTGGCGGGCCAGCATCTCGGGATACCGGAGCCGACGTTCCCACCAGTGTTCGGCGCGGGCTTCGTCATCGGTCCGGATGGTGTCGATGTGGGGAATCGCCTGCCGCGCCCACACGCCGTTGGGCCCGCGGTAATCGGGGATCCCGGATTCGGTGCTGATTCCGGCGCCCGAGAAGACGGACATGCGTTCGCTGGCGCGAATGAGATCGGCGACGCGATCGAGGTCCAGAGGCAAGGGCGCCGGGGCCGCCAGGGGCGTTGTGGACTGGGTGCGAGAATCAGACAAGGCTGCTCGGCTCCGTATGCAAATCGATTCCGCCCGCCCATGTCGGGCGGCAATTCATCATTGTCGTCGTTGCAAGGTATATGGGCCCACCCGTCATCCCGGCAGTCGGGGTCGATAAGGGGCTACGTCGGCGTTGGGTGCGTTGACCGATGATGGGTGGCATGGCGTTGACGGCTGGATCGCCAACGCGATGTTCCTTGTGTACGTACACTGCGCATGGTAGCATCCGGGCGAGTGAACGTACGTTCACGACTCCCTGGCCCCGCCAGATTGGCCGTCGGTGACAGTGGTCGTGGCGCAATTTCCTGTAATGATCGGTAAGACGGGTGGGAGTGAACGCACAATGGTGGGGACAGTACCCGGGCAACTCGACAAGGATTTTCGCAGGCGAGGCCTTGTTTACCGCCTGGCCACCTTGGTGCGTCGGGCAACGGGTCGATCCCTGGATCATGAGCAGGTGAGGTCAGCAGCCATCTCGCCCGTCGTGAATCCGACGATGCCCGAGAATGCGCGTCTCCCGGATTTGCCAGGACCCAGGCGCCACCCAGGCTGCGTTCGTGACAGGCCGGTGGACTTCCGGTGGCGCCGTCACCCACAGTTGCGTCAACGCTTCGAAACAGGCCCCGCCGCCGATCCCCACGATGTTGAACGGGGGGCCCGATCGGCCGCCGTGCGTGGTCTCTTCCTGGCGCGCGGCGCGCGCTTCGACGACGCGCGCGCGTCGTTCGCCGCCGGCGCCGCCGAATCTTCGGTCGATCTCACGGCGATCCCCGGATTCTGGGACTTGCCACGGGCGGGAATGCTCGCGGCTGTTGACGCCTACGACGATGTGGGCCGGTTTCGTGACGCTGCGGCGCTGGGCGCCCGGATCAGGTTGACCTACCGGCCCCGATCGGTGTCCCATGTGGGTGGGACACCTCGTTCTCAGGAATCCGGCTAATCGACCGTCATTCCCTTCCGGCCATGGCGGCAGATCCAGCGGCGCCCGGATCGCCTGTGTCTGCCGCAATGTCTCGGTCGGGCGCCGCTGGTACGACATCCAGGCATTACGCGCTTAAACAGCATCGCCCGGCGCCTAAGCGCCGGGCGATGTTTTGATTCTGTTCGATCGCAGCCGAGGATTACCAGCGTGATCGCGATCGACTGATCACGCCTTGGAGAGGAAGTTGTGAAGTGATGCTAACTGCCATCGTTTCCTTCAGGAGCCAGCACACTAATGTGGGGAAGAAGGGGGAGTGATAAGCCAGGCGACCGGCTAACGTCGCCCGAGGCGGCAAAGGAATCTTCGGCCCACGATGGTTTGGGAACGATGTCACCGGGATGTCATCGCGTGCCGGGCGGCCCTGCGTCGATGTTCACGTGTCGCGAGATCGGCGAGCCGGAAGGTTAAGTTGTCAACGTATCCTGGCGCTGTGAAAGCGCTCCAGCGTCTCTGTACCTGAGTCGTCTGCGACTATCGTAGCATCGCGATATGGTGTTGTCTAGACCCCCGGCAATATTTGTGACGAATTGCACGACCCAAAGGGTGGTCTGGCTTGTACGGACAGCCTAACGAACGCGGGCCCGCAATGTGTCGGCCAGCGCTTCGACCCGTGCCCGGTCGATCGCGTAGTACTTCATCCCGCGTCGCGGCTCGACCTGGATCAGGCCCGCTCGCTCCAGTTGCGAGAGGTGCCGGGAAACCGCCGACTGGGCGATTCCCAGCCGGCCGACGATTTCCTGGGCGTAGAGCTGACCGCTGCTCAACAGGTCGATGATGCGCAACCGGTTGGCGTCACCAAGGGCGCGCAACATTTCGAGCAGGTCGTCGCCGGCGAGGGCTTCGATCGTGACGCCGGTGTCCGGATCGGGCCGCATCGGTTCCAGCTCCATCACCGGGGCCACCAGGCCGGCTCCAGCGGCTACGACGTTCTGGGCGCTGAAGAAGACCACGAGATCGGGCGGATAGCTGATGTAGCTGACGAAGGCGCCGATGTGGGCCGAGGGGCAGAAGGTGACGCTGGCTACCTGATTGAGACCCGCCGCCAAGGTCGACGGCAGGCGATTGCCGGTGAGCTCCGCGAACGCCATGCCGAATCCCCGACTGGCCTCGACCCGGGCGATGCGCTCCGCATCTTCCAGTTCTGCCCGCCGTTGCTCGTATTCGTCCCGGTAAACCGAATCCCAAATCCCGCGGATCAACCGCATCGTGCGCCATTTGAGTTGTTCCGGATCGCGGATCAACTGCACCACGTCGGCGGCGTCGGCGGTCGTCAAACCGGGTTCGACGTACCGGTACCAGGCATTCTCTTCATCCAGGGAGGGCGCTGCCAGGCCGGTGCCGAGATCGAGATGAACCCGGTCGAGGGCCCCGATCGCCATTTCCCGGTAGTCGTCGGCCGGCAATTCGCCGAGGAACCAGAGGAGATCGTCGATCGTTGCCGGCAGCCGATCTTCCCGCAACGGTTCGAACCGCATGATCGGTTCTTCCATGTAATAGAGCAGGCGGCCCGAGAATCCGTGAAGGACATCGAGATCTTCCTGGAGTTGTCGCGGCAGCGCGCGGCGGGCGGCGATCAGCCACCGGTCGAGTCCGCTGCCAGGCACGGCCCGGTACAGCAACGACATGACCGATACCATGTCGAGGGGAACCGAAATGGCGGTTCGGACCTGGAGTGCGGGACGTCCGACGACGAGTTCGCCCATGAGGAGATCCGTTTCACGGCTGGCCGTTTCCCGTTCGCGCATGAACCATTCCGACATCGGAACACTGATTTCAGGCGGCAGAACGTTTCCACGGCATGGTGCATCGACGATCCGAGGCGATCTTGCAATGACGATATTAGCATAGCCCCCTGCAGGCGAGTCCGGTGCAAATCCCAAGAATCGTGTCAGTTTTCACAATGCAACAACCTGGTTGGATGCATCCTGCACAACGTTTCAGTCGATTCACGGGGAGGGTGGGTCATCGGGTTTTGCTCGGATTCGTCAGATACTGTCATCTTCCAAATCTGGACGGTTGCGTCTCCAGCGGGGCCAGCTTGCTCCGCAACCGTACACAATAGGATTTTGTCTGCGTGAATGCGAAATCGTGTGACATCCCCAGCAAGCACCGGGTGGGTTGACATTCCGCCGCCCGTCCCCGTAGTCTCGGACGATGCGCGGCGGCGGCGCCTGGCCGCACTCACCTGGAGAACGGCATGCCCGATCCACCCGGCGCGAACGATCAGCAACCTGCCGAACATGTCTCCCGCTTTCGGGGCCGCGACGGCGTAACCAGCGATGAGCGCGACCTTCCGCCAGTCGATAGCGAGGAGCACGCCCGCCTGGAAACCGCGGCTCGCGACGGGCGCGGAGCCCAGCTCGACCTCTTCGTGGTCGCCGATGGCGGTTCGTTCGAAGCCGAGGTCGGTGGCTTGGCCCCGCTCGCGGCTCGCTCCAGTCTCGACCTGGCCCGAACGGCCTGGCGCCGGAATCTCGAGGCGCTGGGCCGGCCCCGCAACACGATCGAGTCCTACAGTTACGATCTCAGCGTGTTCGAGCACCTGGTCGGTCCCAAGCCGATCAACCGGATCGATCAGAGCGACATTGCCCGGCTGCTCGGCGACGCTACCAGCAAGACCACCCGCAAACGACGTTTGACGTCGGTCCGGCGCTTCTTCCATTACCTGATCGACGATCTCAAGGTGCTCAAATTCAACCCGACGGACGGCTATTACCCTCATCACATCGCCCTCCGGGCCCCAACTCCCTTATTCGCGGATGATCAGCGCGCGTTGCTGGCGGCGGCTCGCGCCGACGAAGACTGGAGCGCCCTGGCGGTCTGGCTCCTGATGCGGCTCGGTCTGACGCGCGCCGAACTCCTCGCGCTGCACCAGGATCACATCGATCGATCCCTGCCGGAGCAGGCAGTCGTCGCCATCGCCTACGACGAGGTCACCAAACAATCGAAGGACCGTCGACTGGCGGCCGATGGCGAGTTCGCGCAACTCTACGACGCGTTTCTCGAAACGCGGAGCGTTGCAGGGGCGCTGTTCCCCGTCGGTCCCCAGGCGATCAACGGCATGGTCGAGCGCGTGCGCCGGGCGGCGGGCATCGAGCGGGACGTTTCGCCGCAAACGCTGCGGACCACGTTCGCCGTCGAGCAGGCGAAGGCAGGGGCCGACCAGCAGCGCCTGCTGTCGCTGCTTGGCCTGGTCAACGACCCGCGCAACCGGGCCAGCGTCGACCGGTACATTCTGCTGGGTTCCGCCCCGCTCGAAGCGGTCATCCCGGGCGGCCAATGACGACTTGCGTTCGCGGCCCCGGCGGCCCTGGCTGATTCCGGATGGTGGAGATGGAACGCAGGCAACCATGACGACCGGCCAGCTGGTGGTGATCGGGCTTCGCCTGATCGTACCCTTGCTCATCCTCCGCAAGCCTCTGGCGGGCGGCCTGGCGGCGATGCTGCTCGACGCCACCGACGTGATCATCGTCGAGTTCTTCGGTCCCGGCGGCATGGGCGACCATTACCAGAACATCGACAAGGGGCTCGATCTCTACTACCTCGGGCTGGAGGCATACGTGTCGCTCAGCTGGTCGTCGCGAATCCCGCGCCACATCAGCCTCTGGCTGTTCGGACTCCGGCTGGTAGGGGTCGCGCTGTTCGAGGTCAGCGGCTGGCGTCCGTTGCTTTTCCTCTTCCCCAACCTCTTCGAGAACTGGTTCCTGTTCGTCCTGATCATGTGGCGGTTCTTCCCAGGCGTGCGGCTGGACACCTGGCGGCGCTGCCTCACCTGGCTGGCCGTTCTCTACGTACCCAAGCTTGGTCAGGAGTACCTGTTGCACGTCGCCGAGGCGCAGCCCTGGTCGTGGTTCAAGGACGTTGTTGGGCTGTGACGGCGTGTTCGCCTGATCCGCTCCAGTCGGTGAGCTGAAGCGCCAGGGCCCGGATCTTGTCCGCGTCGTGCAGTACGTCGAGCCAACGGCCCGGCAAGCCGGATTCGCCGTAGTGAGCGCCGGCCAGGGCTCCGGTGACGGCGCCCGTGGTGTCGGCGTCCGACCCGAGGGCGACGGCGCGGTCGATTGCTTCCTCGGCGGAATCCGTGGTGAGCAACGACCAGAACGCCGCGGTCAACGTGTCGAGCACGTACCCGCCGGACTCGACCTCATCGCGTGTCAGGCCGGGCGCCCGGTCGATGGCATCGACGACGCGCTCCTCCTCGATGCCCTGCGTGGCAGCCACGATGACGTCCGACCGGTTGCCGCCGCCAAGCAGGTGGGCGATGCCCTGGTTGAGTGCGACCGCGCCCCAGGTCGCGCGGGGATCGGCGTGCGTCATGCGCGACGTTTCGATCGACGACCAAACGAGCCGTTCGCGGTCGGTTCGGAACCGCAGCGCCAGCGGCGCGCAGCGCATCACCGTGCCGTTGCCGGCCACGCCGTTGGACGAAATGGCCTGAAGATGGTCGCCAGCGTCCTGCCAGGACACTCCAGACTCGATCAGCCGCAGCGCCTGGGACGTTGCGATGCCGATGTCCTTCGGATTCGAGCGGAGCCAGGCGACGAAGTTTGCCGCCACCGCGTCCAGGTCTACGCCATCTTCCGAACAAGCGCGGGCAATGGCCAGCGCCATGGCGGTGTCGTCGGTGTATTCGCCGCGTTCGAGGCCGTGCGGTCCGCCACCCATAATCTCCCGAATTCCATCGGGATAGGCGCGATCCAGATCGGCGCGTGAACGAAACTCGACCGCGCCGCCCAACGCATCGCCACAGGCGAGCCCCAGTAGGCAACCAGCTGCCCGGTCGCGAAGGTCGGTCATCGCTTCGGGGCCCCGTCGAGGTCGCCGGTTCCGCCGCCCAGCGCGGAAATCTCGCAGGCCGTGGCGCCGGCCAACCTCGCTCGTTCCACGACGTCGGTGTCCAGATCGGGCACGTAGGTCAGGAGCGCCACGCACGATACGGACGCCACCATCGTCGTCGGTTCGGCGGTCGGCCAGACAACCGCCGAGGAGCCCTGGGTGAGCGCCAGGTCCTCGATCGTCGCGTCGCCCGCCAGCATCGTCACCACGCACGGGCTGCCGATCCGTCCGATTTCCAGCGTGGCTTCCTCGGGCAACGCGAGTCGTTCCAGCGCGAAGTACCGGCAGGCGGCGAGGATCTGGTGTTCGCCAGGCATCTGGCCCAGCTCGATCGGCTCGATCAGTCCGGGCATCGAATCGGGCCGGGCGACGGCGAAGCCCTCGGCAAGATGAACCTCGCGGGACTGGCCCTGGTCGTCGACCCGGCCCCAGTCGTCCAACCGGTACGTGACGTCCGACGGCTGCTGCACTTCGTAGACCAGGACGCCGGCGCCGAGCGCGTGGATCGTGCCGGCCGGAATCAGCACCGTCGTGCCAGGCTGGGCCGGAATCGTGCGCATCAGCGGCGCAGTCGAGCCGTCGAGGCGCGCCGCCGCCTCGCGAAACCGGGCCAACCCGACGCCTCGATCCGGACCCAGGTACAGGAGGGAGCCGGGTTCGGCGTCCAGCACGTGCCAGGCTTCGGTTTTGCCGAGCCGGTCGATGGTACTGGCGTCGAGATCGTTCGGGTGGACCTGGATCGAGAGGTTCTGCGTGGCGTCGATGATTTTGACGAGCAGGGGAAACATGGCACGGCCGCTGACGGCGCCGGTCGCCACCGGTCCGAGGTGCGCGGCTGGGTCCGACCTGACGAGGTCACCCAACGTCCGCCCCTGCCCGTAGCCCGCCGTCACCGTGGCTTCCCCGGCGGTAACCAGCGCTTCGCCGATGCGCTCCCCAGCCGGAAGGTCGATCCCGTACCGGCCGAGCTTCCGTCCGCCCCACGGTTTGGTGTCGAGACGGGGTGTGACCAACGAGGCGCGGGTGTTCAACGATCCTGCTCCAGGGTTCGGGCGCGGCGCCCGGCGGCTAGCGTTCGATGCCAGTGGCGGCATCGTACTATGGTCTCGACGATGGGTGGCGCTGGCTCCGAAGGACGGGCGCCCGAACCCCGGGCCCCTGGTTGAGACGACGGAGCAGCGACGATGACCCTCTCAGGACATTCCGGCACGGCGGCGGCGCGACGATCCGGCGCCTTTTGGGCGGTGATTCCGGCTGGAGGTTCCGGCACGCGGTTGTGGCCGTTGAGCCGTTCCACCCGCCCCAAGTTCCTGCTCCCGCTGCTCGGCAACCAGTCGCTGCTCCAGGAAACATTCGAGCGGCTCCGCCTGCTCACCGATCCGGAGCACATCGTGGTGGTGTGCGGACCGGCCCACGTCGCGGCGATCGCCCGCCAACTTCCCGATCTCCCATCCGGCAACATCATCGTCGAGCCGGCCCCGAACGGCACCGGTCCCGCCCTGGCGCTGGCATCGGCGCTCATCGCCCGCCAGGACCCGGACGCGATCATGGGCAGTTTTGCCGCCGATCACGACGTGACCGATACCGCGAGCTTCGTCACGGCGGTCCGCACCGCGATTGCGGCCGCCGCCACCGGCGATATGGTCACCATCGGGTTGACGCCCACGCGGCCTGAGACCGGGTACGGCTACATCGAGCGGACGGATGAGATCGTGGTCGATACGGGAGCCGGCATCGGCTTCCGAGCCGCCCGGTTCGTCGAGAAACCTGACCTCGAAACGGCCCAGGCGTATCTCGACAGCGGGTCGTTTCTCTGGAACGCCGCGATGTTCGCCTGGCGGGTCGACACGCTCCTCGGCGAACTCGAACGCCAGCAGCCGCAAATCCACGCGGGCGTCCAGGCCATCGCCGACGCGTGGGATACCCGGTCTCGCGAACGCGTCACAGCCTCGATCTGGCCGACCCTGCCGAACGTCACGATCGATCAGGGCATCATGGAGGGGGCGGCCAGCGTGGCGGTGGTTCCGGCCGAGATGGGGTGGTCCGATGTCGGCGACTGGAACGGGCTTGGCGAGATGATCGAGCAGGATGCGCTGGGCAATTCGGTGCGCGGCGACCTGCTCCAGATCGACACCACCAACAGCGTGATCTGGTCGGAAACGGGCCGGATGGTGGCAATGGTCGGTCTTGACAACATCATCGTGGTCGACACCGACGATGCGTTGCTCGTCATCGACCGCGGGAAGTCGCAGGATGTCCGGCAGGTGGTGGACCGCCTCAAATCCGGCCTGCGCACCGAACTCAGTTAGGGCGCGTCACAGCAGTTCCACAATGATGCCGGTTCCCGACCACCCAGAGGTCTGTTCAGGCTACATTGGCCCAAGCCGCACTCCCGTTCTGCCGTTGTGCTGGATAGTCTGACCAATGTCGTAGCCTCCTTCAACCGTCATTCCGAGCTTGCGAGGAACCCCCCGCCTAAGGCGGTATCGAGATTCCGCGAAACACTCGTACCGGCTTCGCCGGGCGATCCCTCGCAAGCTCGGGATGACGGTGAGTGAGGCGTCGACAACTTGTCAGTAAAGGGTCGACAAATCGCTCTGGGTGACGATCCTTGCGTGCGCGTGCATGAACCTTGGCAACCTCGACACGCTGCTCGGCGCCTGCCGCACTCGCTCACACCCGACCGCTGGCAATGGACGATTGTCGTGACCCGTCCGCCCGTACCGGCCCATCGAGACCGGCGCCTGGGGTGACTGGATCGTCGTTGTCGAGCTGGTTGTCGCCGCCGCGTCGCACTGCCTCGGTCGCTTCCGGCTCCGGTTCCGGCGTTTCGTCTTCCTCGAAAGGAATGAAGCCCGACGGCGTCGAGGCGCCTTCGCTGTCTTCGGTAGGTGTTTCCGACGCGCCGGGCGCGTTGATCACCGATTCCGCGGTTCCAGTCGGTGGTGGCGACTCGTCGCCGTCGCCCCGGTTGAGGAACCAGATCAGGAGGACCAGCGCCAGGATCGCAAGGGCCACCGCGCCGAAGATGATTCCACGGGTTCGACCGTCGTCCGGGAGTTTCCAGGGAAACATCCCGCCGAAGCGGTCGCCGAAGCCTCCATTCTCCGGGTCGTCTCGCCGGTCATCGGCATATTCATCCGCAGTGGCATCCCCAGCCACCGAATCCCGCCAGTACGTCCGCGGGCGGGTCGATTCCGCCGCCGCGCCAGTGTTCGATGTGCGGGCAGGTCGCTGACGCGGAGGCCGGGACGGGGCTGGGACCGGATCGCCGTCGGGGGGATTCGACGGCGCCGGTTCCGGCTCGGTTCGTCGGCCGCGATTCCGTGTCGGTGACGAGCGAGCCGGCGTGCCGAACAGGTCGGCGGAGGATCGGACGGTCGAGGAGACGTAGGAGCCGAAATCGACCGTTTCATCCGTTGTCTGTGGTTGGGGTTGACCAGATCCGGGATCACTGGCCCCGGATTCCGGGCCAGCGGTACGCTTGTTGGCCGGGTGTGAATCACCAGAAGGCATCAGTTGGCTCCGCCACTGCAAATCGCGTGGTTCGATGATTGTTGGCCAAGGCGGGCCGCCCGGGACGGCCCCGACCGGCGAAGCACACGTTTACACGAAGATGCCGGGGCATCAGCATGTAACGGAGGAATCGCAACGGCAAGTTTAGCCCAACCACACGACATCCATGTTCTTGCCACCGAGGTATCCCGATTGCCGTGGCGGCGATCACCGGCGAAACGCGGCGATATCGAGGTCGATGAGCTCCTCGACGATGGCCCGCAACTGACCAGCGGCCTGGCCCAGGATGATCTGGCCGGCTTCCGCCGTCGCGTTGGTCGAATCGCCAGTGACGCCGGAGGCGGTGGTTCGGTGCTGGGCGATGGGCAGCACGCCACCAGCCGCACGGACGATCGTTTGCACGCGACGCAGCGATTGATCGAGGCTGCGCTCCCCCAGTTCAGTCCGGTCGACCAGATCGGGCCGGATCGCCAGAACCACGGCGCTTTCGTCGCCGCCGCCATGCCCGATCGAGGCCGGTCCAAGCGCTTCCTCGGCGGCGTTCGCAATCAACGCGTAGGCGTAGACCGAGGCGACGATCGGCACGCCGAGATCCCTGTGGCAACGTTCGACGGCGAGTTGCAGCGCGGCGTTGTTGCCCCCGTGCGTGTTGACGATCAAAAAGCGCTCGATGCCGTAGCCGTGCAGCGACCGCACGATGTCCTCGACGATCGCGATCAGGGTGTCGTCGCGGAGTGAGATCGTCCCGGGGATATCGAGATGGTGCCAGGAAACGCCCCACGGGATGGCGGGCGTCACGGCCACTCTGGGCCGAAGCAACGTTGCCGCGAGGCCACTCAGCACCTGGGCCGAAAGCGTGTCGGTCGATACTGGCAGGGCCGGTCCGTGCTGCTCGTGCGCGCCGACCGGGATCAACACGAGGTTCAAGGCGCTGCACGCAGTCGCGAACGCCGGGGACGTCAGCTCCGAGAGCAGGATCGGTCCGGTTGGCGGGCCCGCCGATGTGCGGTCTCCCGATGAATCCATGTCGGCGGAACGCGTGTTGTCCATGGCAGGTCTCCATCGCGGGCGATTTCGGACCGGGTGTCAATTCGTGGTCAGTATCGTCGACCGGAGCATGTCCCGGTTATCCCGGTCGATTCCTCGGCCACGATAGTCCTATGGACGCGTCGCCCGCTTCTTACTATCATATTGAACGTACACTCCGTACAAGGCGGTGGCTTTCGCGCTGTTCAGGGGATTCCTGATTCGCACTGGTCGTCGCTGGAGAGCGGGAAGGGAAGCCCCTCTCGACCTGAGCAAGGCGTTCAGGCGTCAATCGAATCAAGGATGGATTTCATGGGACTGTGGCGTGAACCGCTCGACCGTGCGCTCGTGGTTGCAGTGATACTCGGCCTGATCGCCGGGATGTGGTCGATGGCGATGACCACCGGGGATACGTCGGCGCAGTCCGCTTTTCCGACCGTCACACTCAGTCAGGCGCGCGGCCTGGTGGGCCGCACCATCAGCGTCAACGGCGCTGGTTTTGGAGCCGGCGAACGCGTCGACATTCGCTGGCGGAGCGCCAGCTCGGCACCCATCGCAGGTCCTCAGGCATCGAGCTCCGGAACCTTTTCGGCCTCGATCGCCTTGCCGGATGCGCCGAACGGCGCCCAGACGATCTACGCCACTGGTCAACAATCAGGGAGACAGGCCACCGCCGTCTACACCGTCGAGCGGCCCGCCGGACAGTCAGGACGGATCGGCGAAGGCGTCTACAGCACATACGCCACGAGGATCGGTTTGATTGGCAACACCACGTCCTCCGGTCACGTGATCCGTGAGGGCGATTTCTTCGTCGCCCTGCCCGCCTGCACGACGACCAATTGTCCGGGCGGCCCCTATTGGGGCGGCATGACGAACTGCGGGAACAAGTGTTACGTCAAGCTCGTTAATCCTCAAACGAACGCCTGCCGGGTCGAGCCGATCCTCGATGTCGGCCCCTGGTTCCGCGTCGATGACTGGTGGAATCCCACGGGCCAGCGATACCTGAACGCGCTGGCCTCGAATCCGTCCGACCTGGCGCAGGGGTACACCGGCGCGAGTGCGGCCAGGAGTGGCTACAACGTCGGCTACGGCGTCGGGCCGAACGGTATCGGCTACGACGACACGGGTTCCGGTGGGCCACGGCCGTTGCGCCAGGTCGGCAACCGGGCGGCGATCGACCTGGCCGACGGCACCTGGCGGGCGCTCAACCTGGCCTCGGACGGCGTCGGCGCCCCACTGCGGGTTGAAATGCTATGGCAAACGGGAGGGGACCCGGCGGCCCAGGCCCAGGCCTGCGGGCACCCGGTGAACCAGACCCCGACGACGAACTCCCCCGGCACGCCCAACCCATCGTTTCCCGGGACTGTCCTCGATCCGGTCGCCAGCTCGCAATCATCGAACGGGTCTGGCGCGTCGGCCATGATCGACGGCAACCTCCAGACGTCGTGGCAGACGACCAACGCCAATCCCACGTCGGGATCGTTCACGATCGATTACGGCCAGGCCCGATCGTTGACTGGCATCCGTTGGAACTTCGACCAATTCGGCTACGCCGACCGGATGGTGATCGAAACCAGCGTCAACGGAACGACCTGGTCGGCCGTTGGCGTCTATGGCAACGCCCCGGCCGGCCAGTGGCGAGGCGTCCCGATTTCCCGCCAGGGTCGATACGTGCGGTTCTCGTTCACCAACCCCGGCCGCGATCCGCGGCTTGGACAGGTTGCGGAAGTGGAGGTTTGGGGAACGGCCGGTTCGACCGGGACGCCCTCCCCAACACCGGCAGCCATTTCCGGCAGCGACCCCCAGCTCGCCGGGGCGATCCTGCCCATTGCCGCCAGCGACCAGTCGGCGGGTTCGACCTCAGCAACCCGCGCCTACGATCAGGTTCCGGGCACGAGCTGGGCGACCTCGACCATCGACATTCCGGGAACCGCGACGGCGACGTTCGACCTCGGCCGAACGCAGCGGCTCTCCGGCGTGCGCTGGATGTACCGGTTGTCCGGAGGAGCCGATCGGATGCGGCTCCAGGTATCGACGGACGGCGCGAACTGGATGCAGCTGGTGACGACGTCGAACCGGGCCCCAATGACCTGGGAAGGATGGAAGACGACAGCCGACGCGCGCTACGTGCGGTTCGTGTTCGATAACCCGAACGGGGTGGCCGTTCTCGGCTACCTGGCCGAGATCGAGATCTGGGGGACGCCATCGGCCGCGACGCCTTCTCCGAGCCCGACCCCAAGTCCGAGTCCGAGTCCAACGGCAACTTCTACGTCGCGTCCGAGTCCTACGCCTACCACGAACGTAACGCCGAGTCCGACGATGACGCCCGCAACTTTCGGCGTGGTTACCAACACCGGATCCGCCAGGCTCAACTGCCGGGCCACCGCCAGTACGACCGGCGCAATCATCGCCTCGATTCCAGGCGGTACGCAGTTGGCGATCCGCGGTCAGGTGTCCAACGGCTGGTATCCCGTGATCTGCGCCAACCGATCCGGCTGGGTGAGCGCTGACTTCTTCACGCCCGAGTCCAGGCCGGTTACTCCAACCCCAACGCCGCGACCGTCGACGCCGACCGCGACGCCGGTCACGCCGGGGCCCGCCAACATCGGCTACATTGCGAATTCCGGCGGCGACCGGGTGAACTGCCGCGCGCAGCCGTCCACGGCGGGCACGATCATCACCAGCCTTGCCGAATTCACGGAGGTCAGGCTGCGAGGGCCGTTGCTGGGCGGTTGGCAACCGGTGACCTGCGTCAATCAGGATGGCTACGTGTTCGGCCAGTACGTCGAGGTTCGTCCACCCCTCGCCACCCCAACGCCGATGTCGACCGCGACACCGCGGCCGTCTCCAACCACCGTCGAGGCCACGCCCGTCACGCCTCGCCCGAGTGGGGTGGGGTACGTCGCCAACACCGGCGGCGCCAGGGTCAATTGCCGGGTTCAGCCCTCGACCTCTGCGGCAATCATCACCAGCCTGCCCGATGGAACGCGGATCGATCTTCGCGGCGCCGCCCAGAGCGGTTGGCAGCCTGTTCGCTGCGCCAACCGAGATGGTCACATCTCGGCACAGTACATCTCTTCGTCGCCGCAATCTTTGGTACAGCCAGCCGTGGCCACGACGCCCGAAGTTTCGACGTTGACTCCAGCGCCAACCGCGGGGACGACCACGCCCGCCCCAACCGCGACGCCGGGCGTGACCGGCAGGGGCTACGTCGCCAACACCGGCGGCAATCGCATCAACTGCCGAACCGATCCTTCGACGAGCGCGCCGGTCATCACGGCATTGTCCGAAGGGACGATGATCGACCTTCGGGGGGCACCGGCGAACGGCTGGCAGGGCGTCCGCTGCGCCAACGCCGACGGTTTCGTCTCGGCCCAGTTCATTTCCTTGACGCCACCCGTCTCGACGCCAACCACGCCGCCGTCCACGGAAGCGCCGGCGGCGACCGAGCCGCCACAATCAACGTCGCCTCCGGCCGCGATGGCGGGCTCCAACCCGCAATTCGGCGGTTCGCCGTTGGACATCGTCGATGTCTGGGGCACGAATGGCGGCAACAACGCCTGGCGCTCGATCGACGGCAGCCAGGACACGAGCTGGGTGTCCGCCGATAGCGCCGGCCAGGCGATCCTGACCATCAACCTCGGCAGCGTCCAGTCGTTGACAGGCGTGTGCTGGATGTACCTGCAGGCGGGCGGCGCCGACTCGATGCGGCTGCAGGTCTCCACCGATGGCGCCGACTGGACGCAACTGGTGACCACGTCGAACCGCGCGCCGTACAGCTGGGAAGGCTGGTCCACCGATGCGTCGGCCCAGTATGTGCGCCTCGTCTTCGACAACCCCACCGGCGTCGCCACGCTCGGGTACGTCGCCGAAGTGCAGGTTTGGGGATCGGGCAGCGCCGACGTCGACGCCGGGGATGCGGCGCTGCTGGCGTTCCTGGTCCCCGTCCGGTCCGGACGCGTCGATTCGTCGACCAGTTTGTCCCGCATCGTCCGGAAACCCGCCGATTCGCGATACCATGCAATCTGGGTGACCCCGGTTCGGTCGTCGGACCCTTCCTTGGAACGGAACGTCGGTTCCTGACTCACGTGGAGAATCGCAATCATGTACGACCGGATCGTTGTTCCACTCGATGGCTCCGACCTCGCGAACGTCGCGCTCGACCACGGCAAGAATCTCGCGAAACGGCTCGCGATCCCGATCCACCTCGTTCGGGCGATCGATCCGGCTGCCATCGACCGAGTTGGCGCCGTGGGCATGGGATTCGACTACTCGGCGGTCAACGAGTTGATCATCGAGGAAGAAGGGGACGCCACAGCGTTCATGGACGCCCAGGTGGCCGCGTTGACCGCCGACGGCTACGAAGCGACCGGCGTCGTCCTGCGCGGGTACGCCGCCGCCGCGATCACCTCCGTGACGAAGGAAGGCGATCTCGTGGCGATGGCGTCGCACGGTCGGACGGGGGTGCGCCGCTGGTTCCTCGGCAGTGTGGCTGAGGAAGTGCTGCGGCAGGCCACCGTGCCCGTGTTGCTCATCCGGCATCCGCACGAGGACGACAAACACCGGTGATTGGTGAGTCCAGCCTGTCGTGACACTTCCCCGATTCGTCATCCCGAGGAACGAGGGATGACGATGGGAGAGGCGTTGGCAACCCGCCCAAGATTTAGTGGACAGACCACTGAGCGCCTCCCACCACGTCATTTCGAGCGAAGTCGAGAAATCTCTTCATTTAGCCACCACATGAGATTGCGTTTTTGGTCGGAGCCGGGACGGCGCCAGGAAGCCCTAAAGGTCCAATTGGTGCCGAGACATTCGCACGGCGCTGAACGTGATGGACAGCGACCGCTGAAGATTTCTCGCAAGCTCGAAATGACAATTATGGGACCAATCGAGTCACAGGTGAGAAAATTCCTGCCTGCGCTCCAAATGACGTGTCTGTCGGAACGTTCAAGGCTCAGGCGCCCGACTAACCCTCCAGGGATTTGACAGTCCGTCCAAAGCATGCGATGTATGAAATTGACGCTGACGTATCGTCTCTTTCCCTGGCACGGCCCCCGACACCCGTTGATTGCCCACCCCGATCCGCCACCACGCGGATCGACACGGACCTCGGCGCCGACCGTCCAGCTCTCCAGCGAAGGACGCATGGCGCATATTCCCGACGACCCCACTCCAGTTCCGGCGCTAATTGCGCCAGCCAATCCGCTGGATTCCCAGGCCGAAGGGCGATTCCCGGCTTTCGCCTACCGCAACTACCGCCTCTTCTTCTTCGGGCAGCTCGTATCGGTCACCGGCACCTGGATGCAATCGCTGGCGCAGTCGTATCTCGTCTATGAGGTGCTCAACGCCTCGCCGTTCCAGCTCGGCCTGGTCAACGTCTTTCAGTTCGCTCCAGTCCTGTTGCTCGGCATTCCCGCCGGGGTGCTGGCGGACCGGTTCCCCAAGCGCCGGATCCTCGTCTTCACCCAATCGGTTTTCGCCTTGCTGGCGGGCGTGCTCACCGTTTTGGTGTTGCTCGACCGGATCCAGCTCTGGCAGGTGTATGCCGTGGCCGGTGTGTTCGGCGTCACCAACGCGCTGGACATGCCCACCCGACAATCACTCGTTTCGGAAATGGTTGGCAAACGGGCGGTGATGAACGCCATCGCCCTCAACGCCACCATGTTCAACACCGCCCGCGTGGTTGGACCGGCCATCGCCGGCATGGTGCTGGCCGCGTTCGGGCCGGTCGCTTGCTTCGCGATCAACACGGTCTCGTACGGCGGCGTCATCATCGGCCTCCTGATGATGCGGATCAGGCCAGCGGCGAAGGAAGCTGCCGGCTCCGCCCTGGTCCGGCTCAAGGAAGGGTTGGCCTACGTCCGGGCCATCCCGACGATCTACCGTACGATCGGGCTCGTCGGCGCGGTAGGCACCTTCGGCATGAACTTCAACATCTGGGTGCCGATGCTGGCCTCGGACAGCTTCGGCTCTGGCGCCGGGGCCTACGGGCTGCTGTTCTCCGCCATGGGGTTCGGTTCGCTGCTGGGAGCCCTGACCCTGGCGATGTTTGGACGCACGCCCAGCCGGACGCGGATGCTGGGCGCGGCCATTGGACTGGGCCTGGTCGAGATCGTGCTGGCCGTGGCCGCCGCGATCCCGACCAACATCGCGCTCGGGATGATCACCCTCGCCATCGCCGGGTTCGCCTCCAGCACCGCGATGGCGACCGCCAACACCACCGTCCAGACGACCGCCGCGCCCGAGCTGCGGGGCCGGGTGATGGCGGTGTACATGACCGTGTTCGCCGGCACGACTCCCTTCGGCGCCCTTATCTCCGGCGGCATTGCCGATGCCTTCGGCGTGCCGACGGCAGTGGGAGTCGGCGGCATCGTCACCGCGTCGGCGGCAATCGCCATCGCCTGGACCCAACGACAGCGCGTTCCCGCCGCTTCCACATCCCCGCCGGTCCGGACGTCCTGACGCCGCTGCCCCAGCGCAGGCCCTATCATTCCGGCACGCGGCGCCGGCCGCGGGATCGATTCCAGGCCAGCAGGACACATCATGCCGTTCGGACCCTTCGCGATCATCAGCCTGTTCTACGTCGTCATCGGCGTTCGGGTCATCTATCGCCTCATCCGGTCGTGGTCGACCGTGTGGGACCGGAACTTCACGCAAACCGATCGCTCGATCGTGGACGAGGCCGCCTTTTTCGTGCTGGTGCCGGTGTCGGTCGCCCTTCACGAATTGGGTCACGCGGTCGCGATCTGGGTGATGGGTGGCGAGGTCGTCGACTACGGTTACTACGGATTTGCCGGTTTCGTGTCCTACTTCCCCGCCCAGTTCACCCTGACCCAGCAAACGATCATCGCCGCCGCCGGCACGTTGGTGAACCTGCTGCTTTGCCTGGTGGCCTTCGGCCTCGCGTTCTTTCGGAAGCCGCCGATGCGGGCGGCGCATAACGAGCTGCTCCTGCAATTCGCCTTCCTGTCCGGCCTTAACGCCTTCGTCGTCTATCCTCTGCTCGACCTAGCCTCGGGCATGAACGGAGACTGGCGGCAGATGTACGACAGTGGCGTGCCCTGGCTCTCCGGGCTCATCGTCGTGATCCAGGTTGCGGTGCTCTACGGAGGGTACTGGATCGCTACCAACGCTCGGTCGAAGGCCCGGATGGTCAGCCTGACCGATGTGCCGCCGGGGTTCGAGCGGGGTCTGCTGGGCGGCATCCGGCCGGGCACGATCGACACGTCGACCCTTTCGCCGGTCGAGCGCACCTTGCAGGAGGCAGCGAGCCGGGTAACCAGCGGCTGGGCCGATCCGGTCAAGTCCCATCTCCAGCGGTTCGGCGGCGGCGCAGCGATGGTGCTCGAATGGAACGATGGCGGCGGCGCGGGCCGGGTGGCGGTGGCCGCGCGCGCCTTCGAGAACGGCCGGACCGACATCGTGAAGCTCTCCAGCGCTCCGGCCGGTTCGACGCCGCCACCGCCCCGCCTGTTGCACCAGTGGCCGGCGTTGCCGAGCATCGAGGACCTGACGATCGGCTTGCGCGTTGCGATGGAGGCGGCCGAGCGAGGCAGCTGAACGCCTTTGGCGTCAATGCTGGTACAATCCGGGGACAGATTGCTGGAATCGCATACGCGGCGCGTCGTTTCGTCGTTTGACTTTGGCCGGTCTGGCTGGAATCGGACGTTCGACGCTCCAATGGGCCATTTCGCCTGCGTAATCCGGCATCGCGACGTCCCGTTTCGCGCCAGGTCGAAGGAGAGCAACGCATGGAATCCAGGGAAGCGCCACGGATGACTCGACGGTTGGCGATCGCCGCCGCCAGTGCGCTCATGATGCTCGGATCAGTCATCCCAGGCGCCGCGACGGCGCAGGACGATTGCGCGTGGCCCTCGGAAACGCTGCAAATCATGGCCCCGGCCGCCGCCGGTGGCGGGTGGGACACGACCGCCCGGGAACTGCAACGCGTCCTCGGTGAGGAAGCGATCGTCGAAGGCGATGTCGAGGTCTACAACGTCGAAGGCGCCGGCGGCACGATCGGCTTGGCCGAGCTGGTCAGCGAGCACGCCGGCGACGAGAACACCCTGATGGTGATGGGCCTCGTCATGATCGGCGGCATCGGGCTCAACGCCTCGCCGGTCACGCTCGAAGAGGTCACGCCAATCGCCCAACTCACGGGCGAGTTCGAGGTCATCGTGGTCCCGGCCGACTCCCCATACCAGACACTCGCCGACCTGATCGCTGATTTCGAGGCCGATCCGACCGCCATTAGCTGGGGCGGCGGTTCGGCGGGGGGCACCGACCACCTGTTGATTGCGCTGATGGCCCAGCAGCTCGGGATCGACGCCACCCAGGTCAACTACGTGCCGTTTTCGGGCGGCGGGGAGGCCCTCGCCTCGGTGATGGGCGGCCAAACCACGGCGGGCGTATCCGGGCTCGGCGAATGGGCGGCCCAGATCGAATCCGGCGAGCTGCGCGCCCTGGCGATTTCCGGCCGGGCCGACGCCAGCGATGGCGCCACACCGGTGGCTGAGAGCGATCTCGGCGCCTCGATCCCGACCTTGCAGGACCAGGGGATCGACCTCGAACTCGCCAACTGGCGCGGCGTGGTGGCGCCGCCCGAACTCTCGCCGGAGTCGACGGCCTGCATCGTGGCCGCGTTCGATGAACTGAACGCCTCGGCGGGCTGGCAGGCAACGCTCGACCAGTACGGGTGGAGCAACCTCTACCTCGCTGGCGACGAATTCGACGTCTACCTCGATGAGCAGATCGCGGTCATCAACCAGACGCTCACCGATTTGGGACTGATCTGACGGGGTGAGCAGCGTGGTGGGGCCGGGCGGCTCCGGTAAAGGCAGGTAGACCGTCACCAGTCACACCACAAGTCCGTCATCCCGAGCTTGCGAGGTACCCCCCGGCGAAGCCGGTACGTGATTCGCCGGACCGCAATACGGCTTTCGGCGGGGGAACTCTCAAAACCCTCAAGGCCCGGTCGGGATAACAGATGGTGGGTGTTGGCATCCGGTTACGATTGGCAGGTCAGGCGAATGGGCGGGCAAAGAATCGTCTTTGAAGCGGTACTACTGGTTCGCCAAGTATGTACCGGCTTCGCCGGGGGGTCCCTCGCTGGCGTTCGGGATGACGGTTGAACTGCACTGCACCTATTTCGGAACGCGTGACTGCGTGCCGAGTACATCGTGCTTTACGTTGGGACGACCATGACCGGTGAACGCTCCGAGAGCGACGATCAGCCAAACGTCGACACACAGGCGCCATCGGCGCCGACCGGCTTTGCGCGGTACGCCGAGACACTCGTCGCGGTTGGCGTGGAGGCGATGGGCATCGTGATCCTTCTCGAAACGCGGGACATCCGCGTGCCGCGCGCGTTTTCGAGCGTCGGGCCGCGCGTGGTCCCGTACATCATTGGCTGGGGGCTCGTGATCATCGGCGCCTGGTACGCGATCGACGTGGTCCGGGGCCGCCCCGCCGCGCCTTCCGCTGATTCCGAGGATGCCGATCCCACCCTCCCGGCCGACTGGGCCGTGCTGGGCGGTCTCGCCCTCGCGCTCGCGGTCTACGCGGTCCTGATGGAGCCGGCGGGGTTCGTCCTCGCCAGCGCCTTGCTGTTCACGATGGCAACGTTCGCGATGGGCAGCCGCCTGATCGTGCGCGATGCCGGGATCGGCCTCGCCGTCTCTGTGATCACCTTCCTGGTTTTCAGCGAATGGCTTGGTATCCGGTTGCCGCCTGGCCTGCTCGAACCGGTCTTCGGATGATCCGCCCGCCGCGGGGAGACATGTAACCGATGGACTCGCTCTCCAGCCTGGCCGATGGATTCGGGGTCGCCCTCACGCCGGAGAACCTGCTCTGGGCGCTCGTCGGCGTCTTCCTCGGCACGCTGGTTGGCGTGCTGCCGGGGATAGGACCGGCGCTGACCGTGGCGCTGCTCTTGCCGGTCACCTACTCGCTGGAGCCGATCCAGGCGTTCATCATGTTCGCCGGCATCTACTACGGCGGGATGTACGGAGGCTCGACGACCTCGATCCTGCTCAACACGCCGGGGGAATCGGCGTCGATCATCACCGCGCTCGAAGGCAACCGGATGGCGCGGCGCGGACGGGGCGCCGCCGCCCTGGCGACGGCGGCGATCGGATCGTTCGTCGCGGGCACGATCGCGACGATCGGGCTGACCTTCCTCGCCCCGGTCATGGCCGATTTCGCGCTCAACTTCGGCCCCGCCGAATACCTGGCGCTGATCATCCTCGCCTTCACGGCGATCACGGCGTTGCTCGGTTCGTCCCTGGTGCGCGGCCTGGTCAGCCTCTTCTTCGGGCTCGCCCTCGGCCTGATCGGGATCGATGCCCTCACCGGCCAGCCCCGGTTCGCCTTCGGCAACCAGCACCTGCTCAACGGTGTCGACGTCGTCACGATCGCGGTTGGCCTCTTCGCCGTCGGCGAAACGCTGTGGGTCGCTTCGCGGATGCGGCACGAAAAGGCGGACATCGAACCGATCAAGGGTTCGTTGTGGATGACGAAGGACGACTGGCGGCGGTCGTGGAAGCCGTGGCTGCGCGGTACGGCGATCGGGTTCCCGATTGGGACTTTGCCGGCGGGCGGCGCCGAAATCCCGACGTTCCTCTCCTACTCGCTCGAAAAGAAGCTGACGAAGCACCCGGAGGAGTTCGGCAAGGGGGCGATCGAAGGCGTGGCTGGTCCCGAGGCGGCCAATAACGCCTCGGCGGCGGGCGTGCTCGTGCCGCTGCTGACGCTCGGGTTGCCGACCTCGGCGACGGCGGCGATCATCCTCGCCGCCTTCCAGCGTTACGATCTCCAGCCGGGACCTCAGCTCTTCGACCGTAACCCGGACCTGGTCTGGGGCCTGATCGCCAGTCTCTACATCGGCAATCTGATGCTGCTGGTGTTGAACCTGCCCCTGGTCGGGTTGTGGGTGCGGTTGCTCTCGATCCCGCGGCCGTTGCTGTACGGCGGCATCCTCGTGTTTGCGGGGCTTGGCACCTGGGCCCAGAGCCAATCGATCACCGGCCTGGTGGTGCTCTATGTGATCGGGATCGTCGGCTACCTGATGCGGAGGTTCGACATCCCGGTCGGCCCGGCGGTAGTCGGCGCGATCCTGGGGCCGGAGGCGGAAACGCATTTCCGGCGGGCGATGCAGATCAGCCAGGGCGACGCCACGGTTTTTCTGACCCGCCCGCTCTCGGCCACGATCCTGGCGATTGCCGTTATCCTCTTCCTCGGGCCGCGACTCTGGCGGCTGGCGCGCCGTCGCCGCGCGAGCAGCGTTGGCGTGGCGGATTGACGAGGCAATCTGGCTTCGCGTCACTTCGAGGGCAGAGGTCGTCGAGAAAACGATCTCCGCAACAACAACAAGTCCAAGTCGCCTCCAACGTCGCTTTGGCCTAATCGGCAATCCCTCGACGTCTCGCCTTCACGGGAGTCGCCATGAATCTGCGTCGGATCTTCGTGTCTTTCGTGGTGCTGTTCGATATCCTGGGGTTCGGGATCATCTTCATTGTCATGTCGAACGCATCGGCGGAAGAGAATCTGGTCTACCTGGCGGGGGGCGACGGTGTATTCGTCACCATCATTGCCTTGTTCGGCGTGTTCGCGAATATCGGCCTCGCCAGCGTGCTCTGGCGCGGCAGCCTGATCGCGCGGCGGCGCGACATGGAGGAAGGACCGGAGCGCCGGTCCCGCATTACCGGGGAGTAATGGCCAGGGCAGGTCCGAGGGCCTCAGGCGTCGTCGGACCTGCCCTGAACCCAGTTTCCATCCTTGTTCTTGTGGTACTTCGCCTTGACCGCCCCCCAGGCCACCCGGTGAGACCGCTCTTCATCGTGATCGTATTGATCCCAGGAGCTGTTGAACGCTTCCTTGTAGATGTCCTGGGCGTGGCTGGGCAGGTTGTCCCGGACTCCTTCGGGGAGGTCCGATTTCCGGTCGTACGGCATGGTAATTCCTCTGGGGTTGGAAACCAGGTCATTTCAACTCTGGAATTGCGGAATGGCCCACCATGTCGCTGCGGCGATCCAGCGGGGCGAGATTTCTCGACGACCTCCACTCTCGAAATGACGTGTCTTTGCGGAACGTCCAGAATTCACGCGAATTCCGTATCAGGGGAGATCGTTGGCGCCGCCGGTGCCGTCGCCGTCCTGGTTCGCTGGACCGACCGCGATCGCGTCGCTGCCCTGGGCAGCGATCACGTCCAGGTAGCGGTCCCAGCTGACCCGGTATTGCCAGGGCCGGGTCGTGTTGGTCGAGGTCGGTCCGAGGGGGTCGCGGACGATCACGTCTTCGTCGTTGAAGCCCATCACCACCAGCGCGTGATCGTTGGTCAGCACCACCGGGAACTCGTCTCCATCCGGGGTGACCCAGACAGTCGGATCCCAATCGAGCAGGTCGACCGTCGACTTGAAGAACACCGGCTGGCCCCGACGCAGCGCGGTTTCGGTGCTGGCGCGATCCGGTGTTTCCGTGACCGGCAAGGACACGGCGTCGAATACCTTGCGCACGGCGGTGGTGCGAGCCCGGGCCAGCAGGTTCTCGACGTAGTCGCCCGAGTACATCTCCGCGATATCGCCGCCGTAGATGACGTAGCCGCTGGCGTTTTGCTCGTAGTACGGCTCGATCGAAAGATCGTGGCCGACGTAGCCGAGTTGCTCGTCGAGCGTCATCTCGTGACCGTAGGCCATGAGGATGATCCAGGCGGAGTCGAATTCGCAGGTGTAGCTGAAGTCCTGGCCCTCCTTGATCGGGAGCTGGATGTAGGCGTCCCACGAGCGGCCATCGGCGTCCGTCGGTCCCGTTTCGTCTGCCGATTGCCCAGGACGCTGGCCCAGGTCGGTGGTCGCCTCCATGGCGGTGATGTAGCTGTACGGGTCCATGCGCTGGGCCGAGCCGAAGTACGGAAACGACGACCCGGCCGCGATGGCGATCCCGGCGCCGGCCGTGCATCGCACAAGGCCTCGCCGCGTGATCGGCGCGCCGGTAGCAGGGGATCGGGTCACGAACGATCGGGAGGATGTCATGGGCAACTGTCCTTGGCTGGTGCGGCGTGGAGTGCGGGACAAGGCGGAAGAGGAGCCGTTTGCGCCGGATGCACGTTCGATTATACGGTTCGGCGGGGTGACCGGATGCAGGAGGCTGCGGAGCGGGCCTGCCACGACGCAGACCGGCCCGGACGCGTTCGCCCGAGCCTGTCTGTCGTCGATTCGGAAATACCGCATCGGACCGGGTCGGCTACCCCTTGACCGAGCCGGCAGTGAGGCCCGCCACCATGTACTTCTGGGCCAGCATGTAGATCAACGCCACCGGGATCGCGGTCATGATGCTGGCCGCGAACATCTGCCCGAACGGGAAGATATCGCCGATCACCAGGTTCCCGAGTCCGACTGGCAGCGTCCGCTGGGAATCCGGCGAAACCAACACGAAGGCAAGCAGGAATTCGTTCCACGAGCTAGTGATCGCGAACAGCGCCACGGCCAGCAGGGCCGGCAGGGTGAGCGGGAGCACGATCCGGATGAAGCACTGGAAGTGGTTGGCGCCGTCGACCGCCGCCGCATCCTCCAGATCCTTCGGAATCGATCGGTAGTACCCCATCAGCAGCCAGCACGCGAACGGCAGCCCGAACGTGGGGTAGGCCAGCATCAGCGCGTAGATGGTGTTGATGAGTTTCAGGTTGGTGAAGATCTGGTAAAGCGGGATGAAGAGCAGCACGGTCGGCATCAGGTAGGCGAAGAGGATCGCCGTTTGGACGAACCCCGCGCCGCGCCATTTCAACCGGACCATGGCGTAGGCGCCGAACGCCGCCACGAAGACCGAGATCAGGGTGCTGACGACGGCGACCTGGACCGTGTTCCAGAACCAGGTCGGGAAGTTCGATTCGGTCAACATGTATTTGTAGTGCTCAAGCGTCCACGGGTTGGGCCAGAACGGCGACTGCATCGTCCTGATCTGTTCCGTGCCCTTGAAGGACGTCACAATCACCCAGTAAAAGGGAAAGAGCAGGAACAGCAAGAGGATCCCAAGGCTGAGGTAGGCGCCGGCGTTGCCGAAGCGTGTCATCAGGCGGCGATAGCCGCGCTCCCGTGAGGTGTCGTCGCCAACGTACGCTCGGTGGAACGCGTCCGAGGCGCGCGTGCCAACCCAGACGAAGGGGTAGGCGATCGCGCCGATTACCCAAACGAGCCCTTCGCCGATCTTGCCGATCGGCCACAGCAATGTGCTGCCGACCTTCGACAGGCGGCCGGGCTTCTCGTTGGGCTGGTCGTCGTCGACCCGCATGAAGCGGCCGAGGATGATGATGATCACGAGCAGGGCCGGGACGATCGCCATCGCAACCGAGACGCCCATGCTGTACCGCATCTGGCCGAGCGCGTATTCGTACGACAGGATCGAGAAGATCCGGGTTGCGCCGCCTGGGCCACCGCCCGTCATCAGATAGACGAGGCCGAACGCATTCAAGGTCCAGATCAGCGACAGCAGGCAGGCGACCACGATCACGTATCGCAGCCCCGGCAACGTGATATCCCGGAACCGGTTCCAGCCGTTGGCGCCGTCGACCGAGGCCGCGTCGTATTGCTCCTTGTCGATCGCCTTGAGACCCGCGATGAAGATGATCGTAAAAAAGGGAATGCCCTTCCACACGTTCACGGCGATCACCGAGGGTAGCGCCAGGTCGTAATCGCCGAGCCAAACAATGCCGGTATCGATGATTCCCAACTGGATGAGGAGGACGTTGAGCCCACCGAAAATCGGATCGTACAAACCCCTCCAGGTCAACGCCGCGACGACTTCGGGAATGATCCAGGGCAGCAACACGAGCCCGGTCAGCACGCTGCTGAATCGGAGTCCCGCGCGATTGAGCAGGCAGGCGGCAGCGAGGCCCAACCAGAACTTGATGAACACGGAGATGGTGGCGAACTGGACGGTATTCCAGACCGAGTCCCGGAACAGGGCATCGTTCCACAGTCGCTGGTAATTGCTGAGTCCTACCCAGCCACGGTTGGTCACGCCCGTAACGTTGTGGAAGCTCATCCAAACCGCATCGAGGAGCGGGTAGCCGATCAGGCCGAACAGCAGGATGACTGTCGGCGCGACGAAAAGGAAGCCGACCGCCCAGTCACGCCCCAGCAGGCGTTTCGAGACTCGCCAGAATCCGCTCGATGTCGGTTTCCGGAGGTTGGCGGCAGCTTTCTGTTCCGCAGTCTGGACAGCCATTGGGTACCCTCTGGTCCTGGCCGGGGCATCGGCTGATGCCCCGGCTTGATGATTGCGAGATTCGTGACTGAACGGCTACTCGCCCGGCAGTCCGTAGTCCTGCCAGAGCTGGACCCACCGGTTGTGGTACTCCTCCACCACATCGGCGGACGATTGTCCCTGAAGCACGGCCGCGACCATATCGACTTGGTCGAATCCACCTGCCACCGCGTCGACGGCAACCGATGGCGGGCCCGGCCAGCGCAGGCCGGTGAAGTCGACGTTGTCGTATGTCGCGGACTCGGCGCGAGCCGCATTGGCGTTGTCCGTAATGATTGGATCGCTCCAGCCATTCTTGTAGGCTGGCACGGCGTAGGCACGCGATATGGACCAAATTCGCTGTTGGACCGGCTCGGAGCAGAGGTGGCGGATAAGGTCGTAGGTGGCTTCCTGGTTCTTCGTGCCCTCAATGACATGCAGCATGACGCCCCCGAGCTGATCGACAGGTGCATCGTCGGAAAGCCGCAACGGATTCGGGAGATAGTTGATCTGGTCGGCGAAAGGCACATCGTCAAGCACGGCCTTGGCGTACATCGTGCCGGCGTTCTGGGTCAGCGCCAGGATCCCGGCGAGAAACGCTTCGTTGTTGCCGGTGTCCGTCCAGGCCGCCCAACCAGTTGGCAGCATCGGCGCAAACGTTTCGCTGGAGTAGGTTTCGGCCAGCCAATCGAGCGCGGCGATCGACTCCGGGGTGTTGAAGGTGATGACCTCCCCGCTCTCATCCTGGAGCGTGCTTCCAAAGTGGAACAGGGTCTGTTGCACGAGTGACCGCGCATCGGTAGATCTGTTGACGGTGATGCCCCAGCCAAAAACGTTGTTGGCGGCGTCGGAGACGTCGAGCGCCGCCTGTCGACGAGCGTCCAGTGTCGTCAACGTGGCGGTGTCGATCCCCGCCGGTTCAAAGATGTCGCGGCGGGCCCACCAGCCGTCGACCCGGGTGAACCAGGGCACGCCCCACCAGGCATCGTTGAAGTTGGCGTTGTTGTTCATGGCCGGCGTGGTTTCGCCGTACAACTCGACCATTTCCGCTGTCAGGTCGGTCACATCCTGCAGGATGCCGAGATCCTGGTACTGCCTGATTCCCGGAATGTTATCGAAGTACAAGTCCGGCGCATTTCCGGCCTGGACTCCGGCGACGAGGCGCTGGGCAACCTCACCGGCGTTGAGGCTCCCCACTTCGCTGACCTCGACCTGCCATCCACTCAGCTCGGCGAAGGCGGCGATTTCGTCCCTGATGAACTGGTTGTGATCCGGGTGGAAATCAATCTTCTGCAGTACCTGGAGCGTGCCGTCGACGGTCGCCGTGGACGGCGTCCGAGGGATCTCCTCCTGGGCAAAACCGGAAGCGCCGCCCCGGCCAAGCGCCGCCAGGCCGAGGCCGGCGCCAGCTGCGCCGCGCATCACGTCGCGACGGGTAAAGCCGGAGCCGAGCGGCCCCCTGATTGAATGGGTCCCGGTTGAACGACGGTGATTCCGCATTCCTGACCTCCTGGACTTCTCCGCTTTCGCCAGAGTTCATTGCCCGTCGCTCCGAACGTCTCGCCCCGCAATGCCGGGCGTGTGACCGATGCAACGTGGCGAATGACGCGCCTGCCGATCTTGGGAGCCTGCCGCCACTCGTCCGTCGAACGGCGGTGTCGCTGGACCGGTTGGACCGATTTCGCAATCTGACCGGACAGGCGACGATTCACTTGATGGATACGCGCTTAAGGCTATACACCGGGCGACGTGCCGTCAATAGCGCGTCGGAGCGACCCGGTGGGGAAGGGGCCCGAATCAGGCTCCGATGCCCCGGTTTGCCTCGCCATGCTCCCGGCGAAGGTCGTCCAGCCGAACGGACGCCTGAGTCGAGATCGACTCCTCGATCGCGCAGATCACTTCAGTCACCAGAACGCCCTGATCCACACCGGGGCCGATCGGTTCGCCCCGGATCAGGCTCGCGGCGAACTCCTGGGCCATCCAGACCGGGGCCCCGACCTGCGCCTTGCCGATGGTCGAGCCAAGCGTGCCCTGGGTCCGCACCCGGTCGGTGACGACGTCGAGACCCTGGTGGATTGGATCGGCGGCGATCGACCCATCGGTTCCGATCACCTGGAAACGGAAGTCGACGATCGCGTCGCCGCCATCCGGCAACGTCCAGGCCGACGACAACGAGGCGGTCGTGCCGTCGTCGAACGTGATCAACGCGTGGACGACATCGAGCGTGTCGATGCCGCGAGCCTTGAGCACGCCGGACGAGCCGACCGCCATGACCGAGACCGTAGCACGTCCGGAGAGCCAGAGCACGAGGTCGACCGTATGCGGCATCAGGAACCAGGCTGGTGACGATTTCGCGGCCCACGAAAGCATTTGTTCCGGCACGAAGTACGTGTTGTACAGCGTTGCCGTGGAGGTGATGTGACGTCCAGTGACGCCGGCCTCGATCCCGCGGTGGGCCGTGACGACATGGGGGTTCCATCGGTTCTCGAACCCGACGAGGCAGGCGCCGCCCCCCTCGCGCACGGCGTCACGGATGGCCCAGGCATCCTCCAGGTTCATGGCGAGCGGCTTCTCGATCAGGAGGTGCTTGCCCGCCTGGGCGACTGCCAAGGCGGCGTCACGGTGGGCGAAATCGGGCGTGGCGACGATGACCAGGTCCGGATCGTGCCGGTCCAGCAGTGCTTCGTGCGACGTTTCCACTGGCAACCCGAATCCGTCGCGTGCGGCGACGGCGACGGCGGCTGACGTTTCGGCGAAGGCCACCACCTCCACGCCGGGTTCGTCCGCCAGCGCCCGGGCGTACATCTGGCCGCGCAACCCTGCCCCGACGATACCGCATCTCAACACGTTGCACTCCCATCACGTGGGCCGGATGTTCGACACGTCAGACACGAAACGCCTGGTGGGGCTGCATATCCAGCGGGCCCAGCTTGTCTCCGCCCTAGTAGCGGGCACCAAGCTGTTGGCCATCGCGGGCGGAGACAAGCTCCGCAGCCCTACGAATCAAAGGGGTTCGTTCCTACCTGTTGACCGCCTTAGAACAGCGTGAAGCCGCCGTCGATGACGACGATCGAGCCGGTCATGAAGCTGGACGCGTCGCTTGCCAGGAAGACGGCCAACGGGCCGAGCTCTTCCGGCTTCCCCGCCCGTTTCATTGGAGCCGGGTCGACGCACCACGGCCTGAACTCCGGCTCGTAGACGGGCGACTGGTCGGTTTCCATGTAGCCGGGGGCGATCGCGTTGACCCGGATGCCGTAGGGCGCCCACTCGGCGGCGAGACCCTTGGTCAGCTGATGCACCGCCCCCTTGGACGCCAGGTAGGCCGGCTGCCACCGCGGCTGGTTGACGATCTGCGCCGACATCGACCCGATGTTGACAATCGTGCCGCCCGTGTCGCGCTCCACCATCCGGCGACCAACGGCGCGGCTGCAATGCCAGACGCCATCGACGTTGGTCGCCATGATCGACGACCAGTCGTCGGCCGAGGCGTCCAGCGCCGTGTGGGCGACCGAGATCCCGGCGTTGTTGACGAGGATATCGATCGGCCCCAGCTCTTCGACGACGCGCTGGACCGCGCGTTCGACATCCGCCGCGTCGGTGACTTCGAGCTCGACGCCAAGCGCGGTTACCTCGATTGCACTCAGCTCGTCGGCCGCCGCGTCCGCCGCCCGTTGCGTCCTGGCCGTCACGGCGACCTTGGCGCCGGCTTCGCCCAAGGCCTGGGCCATCGCCCGGCCGAGACCCCGGCTGCCGCCGGTCACCAGGGCGGTCTTACCCGCGAGTGAAAACGCATCGAGCACTGGCATTGATCACCTTTTCTTCGGATTGTCGCGAGCTGCCGTCCGCCGGTCGATTCCGACATTAGACGGGCCGGCGGACGGGCCGTCAACGGGCCGGCTGAGATTGCGGACCATTGCGTGATTCGTGCCGCTGGGGATAATCGCCATCGTCTAAGTGCCGACCCGTCGATGCCTGCCAGGTGGTTGCCCAGTGTCCGATCTCAACGCCACCGATCCCAACCTTCGCCTCTGGAACGACGCTCCGGCGGCCGAGTGGCTGGCCGCCTTCCCGATCGGCAACGGCCAGATCGGGGGGATGGTGTTCGGCGGCGTCGAGCGCGAACGGATCGGCCTCAATCACGAGCGCCTCTGGCGCGGCGTCACCCGCGATCGGTCAACCGACGACGTGGCGAGCCGGTTGCCAGAAATCCGCGACGCTTTCTTCGCCGGCGACCTGGCGCGTGGGGCCGACCTGGCCGAATCGGCGCTCGGCGGCAAGGAGCGCCGGATCATGCCGTACCAACCGGTGGGCGATCTCTGGATCGAGTCGCTGGGGAATGGCGGACAGTTCGGGTCATACATGCGTGAGCTCGACCTGCTGACCGGCGTGGCGCTGACCGAATGGCGCCTCGGGGAGTACCGGCATCGCCGCCTGGCGTTCGTTTCCGCCGATCACAACGCGCTCGTCGTCCACCTCGAAACCGACGATCCCGACGGCGTGTCGATCGCGGCCACGCTGGACCGGACCACGTCCGACGAAACGCCGGGCCGTCCCGAAAGCCCCTATGTGTCGCCCGACGACGTGACGATCACCCGCTGGTCACGGCAGAACCGGGCCGGGCTCCACGGCCTCTTTCCGGAGGGCATCTCGTTCGCCGCCGAATTGCGGGTCATCGCCGACGGCGGCGAAATCGCGGCTGGCGACCCATCCGAATCGCGGGTCGAAGTGCGCAATGCCCACAGCGTGACGATCGTGCTCGGGATCGCGGTCAAGACCGAAGCGCACATCATGAATCCGAGGGACGCCATCGCTTCCCACCTCGACGCCGTGCCCACCGACTTCGATCTCCCGCTCGCCGCGCACCTGGCCGAGCACCTGCCGGCCATGCGCCGGGTTCAGCTGTCGTTGCCGACGCCGCCCGAGGCGGCAGCGCTGCCGCTGTCGCAGCGCTTGACGCGGCTGCGCGGCGGCGAAACCGATCCAGGCCTGACGGCGCTCTACTTCGCCTACGGCCGGTACCTGCTCTACAGCTCGTCGCGCCGTTGCGTGCAACCGGCCAACCTCCAGGGCATCTGGTGCCAGGAACTGGAGCCGGCCTGGCAATCGGATTTCCACCTCAACATCAACCTCCAGATGAACTACTGGCCCGCCGAGGTCGCCAACCTCGGCGAGTGCCTGCCGCCGCTCGTCGAGTTCATGGAGCGCTTCGTGCCCTCGGCGCGCGAGGCGGCGCGCGATCTCTACGGCGCCGAGGGGGTGCTGATGCCGCACGCCACCGATGTCTGGGGCCGGGCGACGCCGGAGGCGCCCGTCTGCGACGTCTGGCAGGGGGCGGCCAGCTGGCTGGCGCAGCACCTTTGGTCGCATTGGGAGTTCACGGAGGATCGTGATTTCCTGGCCCGGCACGCGTATCCGTACCTCAAGGAGTGCGCCGCGTTCTGGAGCAGCTTCCTCGTGCCGGAAGCCCGGGCCGATCACCCACTGGCCGGAAAGCTCGTTTCCGTGCCGTCCAACTCGCCGGAGAACAGCTACTGGTGGGAAGGTCACCAGCTGCGCTACGGCATCGGGGCAACGATGGACCTGCTGCTCGCCCGCGAGGTGATCGGCAACTGCCTGGCGGCCAGCGAGATCCTGGACGTGGACGACGACCTGCGCGCCGGCTGGTCCTCGACACTGGCGAACCTGGCTCCGCTGCAAATCGGCCAGCACGGTCAGTTGCGGGAGTACCTCGACGATTGGGACGAGCCAGAGCCGTCGCACCGGCACGTGTCCCACCTCTACGGCATCTTTCCCGGCAACTACCCGACGGCGGATGATTCCGGCGAGCTGTTCGAGGCGGCCCGGACATCGCTCCTCCGGCGGCTCGAAGCGGGCGGCGGTCACACCGGCTGGAGCCGCTCGTGGGTGGCGGCGCTCTGGGCCCGATTCGGCGACGGCGACCTCGCCAGCGCGCATTTCGATCACCTGATCGCCCAGTTCGCGACCGACGCCCTGCTCGATCTGCACCCGCCGCGCATCTTCCAGATCGACGGCAACTTCGGCGGCACGGCGGCCGTGGCCGAAATGTTGTTGCAAAGCCATCGCGGCGTGCTCCGGCTCCTGCCAGCGCTGCCATCGAGCTGGACCGAGGGCTCGGTGGCAGGGTTGCGGGCGCGGGGCCAGCGGACCGTGGCGATCGCCTGGGAAGGCGGAAAACTCATGGAAGCGTCCATCGTGGGCCGCTCGGAGTCCCCGCTCACGGTCGAAGTGCCGGACGACCGCGACTATACCGTCACGGTCAAACCCATCGCACAACATGCCGACGTGTGGGGCGCCGACGACTTCGCCGCCGTTGCGGATGGGCCCGGTGTCCCGGTCGAGGTCCATCGGTCGGGACGCCGTCTGGAATGGACCCCAAGTTCCGAGTTAGTCTACGACGTGCGGCCGTCATGACGGAGATCTGGCTCACGGATGAGCGGGGCTCGACGTACGAGGTGAGGAAGCTCGCCGCCCGCTACATCCAGTTGCGGCGAAAGGCGGCCCTGGCGAATCTGGCCTGGCTGGAAACGCACGACGACGTTGGCCTGCGCAAACGGGACGGCTACCTGTTTCGCGCGGCCGAGATCGTGACCACGATCCGGGCGCTGCTGGGCCATGAGGCCAGCAAGCAGTTCGCCGTCGAGGCGAACCGCTTCTACGGTCCGGTGGCCTTCTGGCCCGAGCCAGAGTCTTTCACGATCGGGCGAGCGCACGAATGAAGCGGCTTGTTGGCGCCGCCTTACCCGAACCCGAGGAGCGACGAGGCGGCGTTGATTGCCAGGATGAAGCCGACGATCCCCAGCGCCCAGCCGATCATGCCGTCGCTGTTCCTGGTAAGCCAGCCCTCGATCTTCTTCAGGAACTGATCGAATCGAACTCCTGCAAACTTTGCTATCGTGATGAGTAGCAACGCCGGGAGCGCCATCACCAGGGTGTACGCGCCAAGCGTGACCGCCTGTTCCACGAATGACAGGCCGGAGCGGGCGAGGATCCCAATGGCGGCAATGTACGGGACCATCGTCGCCAGCTCGATCACTCCCGACGTGAGTCCAAGAGCGACCATGGCGCGGTTCGTCGGTTGGGTTGGAATCCAGGAACGTGCGGGTTTGGTCTTGCGCCGTTTGGGATCGAACCGGAACGACAGTCCGAACAACCCGATGCCGACCACGAGTTGGACGACTTGCCCCGTGGTTCCGGCCAACGCATCGCCAACGGCGTCCAGGAACGACCCGAGTCCGACGAGCACCAGGGCGCCGACCGTGAAGTAGAAGAGCGTTATGGTTCCCAGGTACACGAACTGCCTGCGAGCCGGCACGCGGGAGAGAGTAAGCATGACGGGCACGCCGACCGTGCCGATGCTGGTGCTGTCGACCAGAGCCAATCCGAGCAAGGTTCCGAGAAGCGCGAATGTCATGTCAAACCCCGTGACGCCATCGAATGATTTATTTCGTACAACTGTACTAAAAAGAGCGGGAAATGCCAAGAGTCGTCGATCACGAGTCCCGAAAGAACGATATTGCTGGCGCGTTGTGGCGGCTGGCCGAGCGAGACGGGATCGCGGCGGTTTCGGTGCGCAATGTCGCGAAGGAACTCGGACACTCGCCGAGCTCGCTCCGTCACTATTTCTCGACTCAGGCCGAGCTCATGGAGTTTGCGCTGGCCTCACTGCTCGATAGCGCTCGCGTTCGGCTCGAGAACCGGGTCGCCAGTTACGCTCGTGGCGGAGACGACGTCGCCTGGTTGTCGGAATTGTTCAAGGAGGGGTTGCCGCTCGATGGTCGGCGGTCGGCTGAGGTCGAGGTTTGGATGGCGCTGCACCGTCACGACCGTGACGGCGGGGTCCTGAGCCAGGCGATGGGGAGGGAATGGCGGGAATCGCAGCAGCTGTGCCGGTTCGCCGTCACTTCGCTGGCTGACGGCGCCCCCCGCGCCGATGTGCGGGACGCGCTCGACGATCGGCTCGAACTCGAATCGACCCTGCTTCACACCTTTTGGGATGGCCTGACGCTGGACGCGAGTTCACGACCCTCGGTGTTCACGCCCAGTCTCATCGATGAACTGCTGACCACCTACCTGTGCCAGCTCGACGCACGGGTGCGGAACCGCGCTTGACATCGTGAAACCTCCGGTGGCGTTTGCCACCATCCTGCCCTGTGGTCGTTGCTGCGGGATCGGCGAGATCTGGGCGGCTCCCACGCTTCGCTGCTGTGAAAATGGCCGATCGTGGCGCAGCCGATCACGGGGCCGAGACAAGCTCGGCAGCCCTACGAGGCCCATTTTCATGCGGTGGTGGTGCGGCCGCGCCGCATGATTACTCTGGACAGGCTCCCGAATCGACAAGATCTCGTCACCAAGATGTCGTTCGCGGTCGAATCTGGGCCGCCACAAGTGTTCAGACTGGAGACATCATCCCCACGCGTGCGAGGACATCGTCCCCATGTGACCGATGATCCGTTCCCAGAAAGGGG
>JBGTNF010000298.1:0-7285 GCA_041743205.1 Thermomicrobiales bacterium
GCGCCAGCATCTCGCGGAGGCAGGCGACCTGGCGCAGGCCGGCCGCCTCGATCGCCTCGATCACGATCGCTTCGTCCGCCGGCTGGTCAAGCAGGACCACCGGCTGGCCCCGCTCGTGGACCAGCCAACGGGCGACGAGCAGGATTGCCTCGGCTTTCCAGTGCAGGCCGCGCTCACCGTAGAGGGCATCAACCTTCGGCTCCAGCCAGTGGTCGAACGCGTCGTTACTCACCTTGATCGACCCGACCACGCGATCGTCGGCCTTGCGCACGATCATGAGCATTGCGTTGTCGTCCTTGGCGAGGTCGTCCTTGATCCATTCTTCCGTCAACTCCGGCGCGATCGGGTAGCGCGTTGGCCGCCACGACATGCCGACCTTGGCGTCGGCTTCCTCGGGACCGCGCAGGTAAACCTCGTTGCCGACGAGGAAGGTCTGGCCCTCGTGCCCCGCGCCGGGCGCGGGGATCGACTTCGTCTCCGTCTTCGTTTCTTCGGGCGCTTCCGCGATGCTCATGTGCCAGGCTCCTCCGCCGCAGCCGACCAATCGGCGCGGGGCATCTGCCGCCAGTCACTGGCGAGCAGGTCGAAACAGATGAAGTTCTCGAACTTGCCGAAAGAGGCGAAGTCCCAGTGGAGCCGGCCGGCCTCCCGGTACCCCTGCTTGCGCAGGGCGGCGGCCGAACGGGTGTTGGGGTAGATCACGAACGATTGCAACGCGTGCAGGTTCAGCGTATTGAAGGCGTAGTCGAAGAGCAGGTGCTTGGCCTCGGAGCCGTACCCGCCGCCGCGGTATTCCGGCCGGTTGATGAGGCTGCCCGATTCGGCGAACCCGTGCACGTAGTCGATGCCGTCGACGCCAAGGGTGCCGAGCAGCTCGTCGTTCTCGCGGAGGCAGACGGCGAAGTTCACCGACGTCCGCGGTTCCTTCTTTTGCTGGTCGGTCTCCCACGCGGCGAACCCGTGGGCGCTGTACATCCAGCGCCCGGCGTCCCAGAAGGTTTCCGTTTCCTGGCGCGACCAGACCGCGATCTGCGCCGCGTCCTTCTTCTCGATGGGCCGGATGTAGACGCGCCGGCCAACCCGGACCGCGTTGGCCGGCGGGTCGCCGTCCAGCGTAACGAGGGGCGGGACCGGCCGGGGCTCGCCCGTGCCGCTGCGGTCCATTGGCGTTTGGCGAGGATCACCGAGCCGGTCGACCCACTGCCGGTTGAGGTATTCGAAGAGGAGCAGGTCGGCGCGGCCGCCCCACGTCTTCAGCATTTCACGGAAGCGGACCGTTTCGAACGCGCCGAGCGCCTGGAGCTGCTCGATGACGGCCTCCCCATCGGCGGGAACGTCGATCTTCACGATCGGTCGGTGCTGCTCGTCGACCAGCCACGGGATCGCCAGGCCCAACGCCTGGGCCAGCCAGCGCTGGCCGCGCTCGCCGTAGAGCGGGTCGATCCAGGGCACGACCTGGGTGACCGGGTGCGCCCGGCGCGTGGTGATCGAGCCCACGGCCACGTCGTCGCGCTTGCGGAGGATGATGTAGGTGGCCTGGCGATTGGCCTTGACCATCTCCTCCTTGATCCACGTCTCGTAGCGCGCGGTCGAGCGCGGCAGGATCGTCCTCGTCCACGATTGGCCGTAGGCGCTGTCGGCCGTTTCGACGGCGCGGATATAGATGTCGTCGCCGACCAGGAAGGTCTGGCCGAGGTGGCCGGTTCCAGGCGCGGGCTTCGTTGGTTCGTCGGGTTTGGTTGCCGTTTCGGTCATGGGTCGGGGTCTCCCTGGTGGAACCGGTTCCCCGTGAGGCGCACGACGGCGCTTTCCTGCGCGTCGAGGCGCCTGCCGCGCAGCGCCGGGCACGAACGGCCAGCGTGACGGGCCGAATGCCACGGCACGGATTCCGGTGTCGAATTTGGGTCGTGTGGGTCGGTTCGTACCGGCGCCGGCCGCGTGATTACGCGGCGGCCGGGTTACGGGCGGCGCCAGATGCGGCGACGCGGTTGTGGTCAAGCATCATCATGCTTTCCCCCTTTCTGCACGGCGACCCGGCGTGGCCGGAAACGCAGGCTAAAGGCCCGGCCGGAATCCAGGTCGTTTGCCCCGGACGCGGCGAGGACCGGCCCGGCAAGACTCACGGTGTAGTGGACGTTGCATCGGCGCAACCGACAGCGGAGGTGTGCAGAATCGAACGTCAGCGCCCATCATAACGGGTCGGGCGCCAATTCTCTACCCCCAATTCGTGCCCGATATCGACGGAGGCGGGTGCCTGAAGAATCATCAGGACACCAACCATCAACACGTATGTAATTGGCAAATGCAGGTAGAATGATTCAACCAACTCGCCGGTTGAATCGACAACATGCATGGCGATTAGTGACTTGCCGATGACGTGTAAACGTGACCCTGAATCGACAGTGTTGTATCGCCTTTGCAAGCGACAGCCACCCCGGGAAGAGGATTTTTGGTCTCATACCAGACGTGGGCTCCAATGCAGGGATCCATTGAACATTGGCATTTGTGATGGCGTTTCCTGCTTTGACAGCCTTATGGCTGCGCGCAACGCATGCTCGATGTTCAGTAATCTCGCCTGTATTGCCGAGCTGGTGATCCCGAATGACTCGTCGTGCCGCCATCGACAAACCGGAAAGGACGAGTATCTTCACACCGTATGGGGTGAGCCTCAAGAACTTCTGGATCTCGTCATCACAACACATCCCATTTGAAAGGATTGTTCCATGCCAGTCATATTTGAGTTATGGGACACTGAGTCAGCCAATCTTATTGATTCTTATTCCTCAATGCCCGAAGCATGGGAATCTGCCAAAAACGCGATAGAAAGCGGCTCCTTCGATTGGGTTGAACATGCGATTCTCATCATCAAGATGGATTCTGGTGATAAACCGATTTTGCTTTGGCGCGGTCCGGAAATGTTGACGGCTATCAGGCGTGCCAATGATTCACGACGCATGGATCGTCCGAGGAATAACACGATAGAAATGTCTGGCGTCACCACTGGACACTCCGTGCGATTCGGCGGAGCCTCGTCTCGTGCCGGCTTTACGTATCCGCCTAACCAAACGGATACCCTTATCGCGACAGGCGATTAAGAGCTACGATGACCGAGTCACGCTGGAAAGCGTCATGATCTGCGAACGCGTTCGCGTCGCCGACAACGTGTTTTTCATCCTCGGTGGAGCGACGGACACGATCGGCGTAGCCGCATTTCCAGCGATCATTACATTCCATGTAGCAACGAGGTTTCGCCTCTCACCAGATTTCGGCGCAACCGTGCTTGCGATTGAGGTTCGTTTGGAAGACTCTGCCGGTCACAATATTCTCCCTATCCCGTTTACACCCTCTATCGAGTTTCCTGCTTTTCCGCCGGGTGCCTCGGAACCTGAACGAAGCGTCAATCTTCCTCTCTTCATTGGCGGCGCGCGGATTACCAAGCCCGGAACCTATGCGTTGGTTGTCCAGCATGACAAGAACGAATTGGGCCGAACCTTTCTGACCGTCGTGTCCGACGACGAGTAATCTCACCACTTTGATCAGTTCTATAGAGAACGAGTTTTTGTGCTGCTGATACAGGCTTTATCGATCCGGGGTCGAGTCGGGCGTCGCTGGCGGTTCGACGCCTTGCGCGGCAGCTCCCGGCTCGCTGCCGGCGAGGTCGCTGGGGATGTACCAGTCGTAGACCAGACGCGTGGCCGGGGCGGCGTAGCTGACGCCTTCGCCAATGTTCTCGACCATGACGACCGAGGCGACCGTGGCCTCGCCATCCTCGCCGCCGTACGAGGCGAACCACGAATGGGGCTTGCCGCTGTCGTCGAGCTCGTTCTGGGCGGTGCCGGTCTTGCCCGAGATCGGCCAGTCGAGATCGCCGAAGACCTTGTCCGACCCCACGTTTTCATCGTTGCGGGGCTGTTCCGCCAGGGCGTCCTGCAGGTCGTCGATCTGGGCGTCGGTCATCGGCAGCTCGCCGAGTACCACGCGTTCGCCGATCTGGGTGAAGGGTCCGCCGGCCACGTCCTGCACGCGGTCGACGATGTAGGGCTGGAGCAGCGTGCCGCCGTTGGCGATCGCGGCGTAGGCGTTGGCCATCTGCAGTGGCGTGGCCGTCATGTACCCCTGGCCGATCGAGAAATTGACCGCGTCGCCGGTGGCCCAGCCGTCGCCGACCACGTCCTGCTTCCACTGCGGGTCGGGCACCGTGCCGGCGACTTCGGGGAAGTACGGGATGTTGGTCAAGGCGCCGAGCCCGAAGGCCCGGGTCATCTCCGGCAGCGCGTACGGGTCCTGGTCGTCGAGGGCGGCTCCGAGCTGGTAGAAAACGGTGTTGCAGGAGCGGACAAGCCCGGAGTGCAAGGTGAGCGGCCCCTGGGCCGAGAGCCCGTTCTCCACCACCCAATCGTCCCACTGCTGGTTGCCGATCTCGAACTCGGCCGGGCAGTCGATCGGGGTCTCGCCGGTGTAATCGAGGTAGTGCATGGCGGCGGCGGTGGTGATCGCCTTGAAGATCGAGCCGGTCGGGTACTGCTCGAAGGTGGCGCGGTTGGCCTGGGGGCGCAATAGCTCATCGTTGAGCGTGGCTCGCTCTTCCGCGGTGTAGGTGTTCTGCACGGCGTCGTTGGGATCGAACGTGGGGTGGCTGACCATCGCCAGCACGGCGCCCGTGCGGGGGTCGAGGTAAACGGCGGCGGCGCGGAGGCCGTCCTGCTTGTCCGCCGATTCCTGGGCGGTCAGCGAAGCATCGACCTGGCGCTGCATTTCGAGATCGATCGTGAGGTACAGATCCCGGGGCGGCGTGCCCTCGCTGCGGGCGATCTCCTCGCTCACGGCGCGGCTTTCGCACTCGATCACGTTGAGCGCGCCGCCCGGCTTGCCGGCGAGCAACTCGTTGGCGCCGTACTCGAGCCCGGCCTGCCCAACCATTTCGTTGGCATGGACGGCGCCCGTTTCATCGTCCAGCACTTCCTCTTCGGTGGCCGGGCTGACCCAGCCCGTGATGTGCGCGGTGAGCGCGCCTTGCGGGTAGTAGCGGGCCACGGCGGGCTGGACCACGACCCCGGGGATCTGCTGGACGCGGTTGATCAGCTCCGCGTCCGGCTCGCCCCGGATATCGGTGACCGTGACCAGCCACTCCGGGTCCCACCCTTCGCGGTCGATGATGGCTTCGATATCGGCGGCGGGCATGTTCACGATCGGACTCAGCGCATTCAGCATCGCGTTGCGGTCGGCTACGTCGGCGGGAATGACGCCGATCCGGGCAACCGGGGCATCCTCGGCCAACACTTCGCCGTTGCGGTCGAGGATCCGGCCACGCTCGGGAATCTCGCCCTGGAAGTCGATGCACTCGCTCGATCCCAACTGGCGGAAGATCATCGCGGGCGTCCAGGCGACGCGCCAGGCGTCGTCCTCCTTGACGAGCGGGATGACGTTGCGTTCGGTGATGGCCCCGACGAGGTTGGACTGGAGCGTAAGATCGACCGTGACCTGGCCGTTGAGGGACGGCTGGCCGACGATGGCGCCGGAGATCGAGGTCAATCCGGCCTCCTCCGCGATCTGGGTGTAGCGACTGGCGAAGGCGCCCCGGCTGGTCGAGGCCTGGACCTCCTTGGTCGAGAGGTCGTACATGGCGTTGTAATCGCCGGTCGACCAGAGCGCCAGCCAGTTCTCGGCGGTGCGGATCGGGGCCTGGGTGTCGACTTCGGTGGGGGTGGGGGCAATCGTCGGTTCGGTGGTCGGCTCCACGGTGGCCGGGATTTCGGTGGCGGCCACGAGGTTCTGGCTGCCGTCCGGTGTCACGCGCTGCGCGATCTGCCCCAGCGTGGATTGGTCGCTGTCGAGCCGGTCGGCCACCAGCAACCCGCCCGTGGCGAGGATCGCCACGAACAGGATCACGGCGAACACCCACGGCCAGCGCGGCCGGGAGACGTGGGCCTGGGCATAGGGCGAACCGTAGGCATTGCCGTATCGTGCCACGCGTGAGCATCCTTGGGGAATCGAGCGGACGGCGCTGGCCAATCGACGATCGGGTGCTTCGTCCAGCCCGCCACGGTGTACGTACATGCTATCACGGGCGGCGGGCACGGACGGGCAAACCAATTCGGGATCGACCAGCGCCCATGCTCAATGAACGGTTGGCCGCGGTCATCGGTTTCATCGGCCGCCCACGTCAGACGATGGCGTGCTCGGCGATGTACCCCTCCACCAGCCGGTAGCCGAGTCCCGGCGCATCCGGCAGGTGGACGTACCCTTCGGCATCCATGGGATCGAGCGACGCTTCGAGGTAGGCAGGCGTGGCGTCGTAGTCGACGCCCGGCGCGAGAAGTCCCCGTTCGTAGTATTCGCACGTATCGTCCGAGGCGGCCCCCAACACGTGCAGGTTGCCGATGCCGCTCATGTGGATTTCGCAGCGCACGCCGTACGCCTCGCAGACGTGGACCGTTTTCCGGACGGCGGTGATGCCGCCGCGCAGGACATCGATCCGGCTGATGTCGGACGCGCCGCGGCGGATCCAGTCGGCCCGGGTGAAGACGTGGCCGGCCAGGATCTCCGGCGAACAGATCGGGATCGTCAGCTCGGCGCTGAGCCGCTGGTAGGCGTCGACCCGTTCCTCGGGCATCGGGTGCTCGTACCAGTGGTAGTTGCGCGTTTCCAGTTCGCGCCCGACGCGGAGGGCGTCCTCGACCGTGTGATAGGTGCCCCACGGGTCGAACATCAGGGTCATGTCGTCACCGACGGCGTCGGCCACGGCGTGGATGAGTTCGATATCGGCCGCGATGTGCGACGGCCGGCCGGGGGCCGGCTGCCCGGTGATCGGGTTCCAGAAGTAGTACGGGTGGATCTTGTACGCCCGGTAGCCGCGTTCACGGCAGGCGATCGCGTGCTCGACGTAGTTCTGGATCGAGCCCATGTTGGGGTAGGTGCTGGCGTAGGCCTGGACCGTATCGCGATACCCGCCGAGCAGCTTGTAGACCGGCAGGCCGGCGACATTGCCCGCCAGATCCCAGAGCGCCATGTCGATCACGCCCATGACGTGCTCCGGCGTTTTCGACGCCCACAGCCAGTGCCAGAACCGCTCGCGGTCGAACGGGTCCTGCCCCACCAGCAGGTCCCTGATCCGGGTCAGGATGTATTCCTGGCTTTCAACGCCCAGGCCATCCTGGTCGCCGTGCCCTTGCCCGCCGAGGTAGCGCCCGACGACGCCTTCGTCGGTCTCGATCGTGGTCAGGGTCTGGACGATCTCCGTGCCCGTCAGCGGCTCGCCGTTGCGGTAACGGTCGGCCCAGGTGCG
>JBGTNF010000299.1:0-8207 GCA_041743205.1 Thermomicrobiales bacterium
GTCTGGTTCGAGACGGGAACCGTGCCACTCCACCTTGGCGTCGATCCGGCGTTCACGCCAGCGACCAAGGCGCACGTTGCTTTTCAGATCCCTGATCTCGATGCGGTTCGTGCTCGCCTGTCGGCGTCGGGCTGTCCGATCGTCGTCGACGAGCCGTTACCTGGGTACGACCGGTACTACTCGTCCGATCCGTTCGGCAACCGGATCGAACTGCTGTCACCGTCAGAGGCTTGATCGAATTCGATCGCCGGCGGGTTGACCTGGCAGCGTGGACAGAAGGTGGTCCCGCGTCCACCCACGACGATGCGCACCATTGGCGCGCCGCACCGAAAACAGCGGCCGCCGTCGCGAGCCCGTCCGTAGGCGCGCAGAAAGCCGGCGTTCGTCCCCGCCTCGCCGTAGGGGTTCTCGAAAGACGAGAACGTCGTGCCCTGGCGTTCGAGCGACTGGTTGAGCACCAGGCGCACCGCCCGCAGCACGCGCTTCAGTTCGTCGGTGGTGAGCGAGTTGGATGGCCGTTCCGGATGGATCCGTGCCCGGTAGAGCGCCTCGTCGACATAAATATTACCCAGACCGGCGATCACCCGCTGGTCGAGCAGGGCATTCTTTACCTTTCCCGATCTTCGGCGAAGCGATTCCGTTAGTGTCGTCGCGGTCAGGGACGCCGCGAACGGTTCCGGTCCCAGCCGGCGGTCGAGGAAATCGACATCGTCCTGTCGGGCCAGGATGAGCCGTCCAAACTTGCGCTGATCCCCAAACCGCAGGTCCCGGCCGTTGCCGAGCCGGAGCGCGATGTGTTCGAAGCGGACCGGCGGGTCGTCAGTTGGGACCAGCAGGAGCCGCCCGGTCATCCGCAAGTGAACGATCAGGCTCAACCCGTCCTCAAGGTGCAGGATCAGATACTTGCCGCGTCGGGAAGTGTTCGTGAATGTCTGGCCGGGGAGCGACGCCTCCGGGTCGACGCCCTCCAGGGAGGTTTCGAGCACGCCCCCGAAATTTCCAACCTGCACCGCCACGATCGTCTTGCCGACGATGCCGGGGTGGAGGATGCGCCGGACGGTTTCGACTTCGGGGAGCTCTGGCATACTGACACTTCTGGCGCTGGGCGATATCGGAGTCGTCGCGCATGGGACGGGATGGAACGGAACGACGCATGACGCAGGTACTGGAACAGGAACAGGATTGCATATTCTGCCGGATCGCGGCGGGCGAACTCGGGACCGCCTTTGTGTACGAATCGGACGCGGTCGTGGCGTTCGACGATCTGGCGCCACAGGCCGAAACCCACGTCCTCGTCATTCCGCGCCGGCATCTCCCGAGCATCGCTGCCGTCGGTCGCGAACACGACGCCTTGTTGTCCGAGCTCGTGGCCGCCGCTAATCAGGTGGCGAGGGAACGCAACCTGGCCGATTCGGGTTACCGGATCCTCACCAATCATGGACCGGATGCCGGCCAGACTGTCCACCACTTGCACCTGCACCTGCTTGGCGGCAACGCTTTGGGACCGCTTGGCTGATCGAAACGGAATGGAATCCATATGACCGATTCATCGACATCACCTTCGACCTTGCGTGACCAGCTTTCGACTGATCTCAAGGGGGCGATGAAGGATCATAATGTCGAGTTGCGCGACACGATCCGCTTCATCCTCTCGGCTGTCAAGAATGTGGAGATCGACAAGCGTTCACCACTCACCCCGGAGGAGGAGATCGCATTGTTGCGGACCCAGGCGAAGCAGCGGCGCGATTCGATCGACCAGTTCCGGGCCGGTGGCCGGGACGACCTCGCCGACCGCGAAGCAGCCCAGCTCGCCATCCTCGAACGCTACCTGCCGCAACAGATGAGCGATGTTGAAGTCGCCGAATTCGTGCGTCAGGGCATCGCCGAAACCAGCGCGGCTGGTCCGAAGGACATGGGCAAGGTGATGGGCTTGCTCAACAGGCGAGCCGAAGGGCGCATCGACGGCCGGCGCCTTTCGACCGCGGTGCGGGAATCCCTTGGCCCAAAATGACATGAGGCCCGACGCCGATGGCTTGGGCGAGCTGACCCTGGTCGTGACGATGGAGTCGGAGGCGCCGCTGCCGTCATCGGTGTCGGAACCATCGATCCACTCCATGATCGCCTTCGCCATGAAGGATGCGGGTGAAGGCGGGACGTGGGAAATTGGGTTGCTCATCACCACCGACGGCCGGATCCGGGCCATGCACCGCGAGTTCATGGGCCTCGATTCGCCGACCGACATCATGACGTTTCCGTACGAGGCGGACGAGTTCGACATCGACACGGTCGCATCGCGCGGCGGAGACATCGTGATTTCGGTCGATACGGCGGCGGCCAACGCCGCCGACGCTGGCTGGGATGTGGCGGATGAGGTCCGCTTCCTGACCCTGCACGGGGTCCTGCACATCCTCGGATGGGACGATGCCGATCCCGCCCAGCGGGCCGGTATGTTGGCCCGCCAGTTGGAGCTGCTCGACGGCTGGCGGCGTCAGACCGGCGACGCAACCGGGTAGAGCGCCTGCCGGAGCATGTCGGCGGCGTGCAAACCTGCCCGGCGCTGGACTTCAGCCAGCGTCGACCGGGCCTGCATCGACGTCAGGAGTCGCGACTCGCCATCGCCGGTCGCGATCCCGAGATGCACCGTGCCAGCGACCAGGCCCTGCGCTTGCGGCGTGCCCGCGAAGACCAGCGCCATGCCGATCGTGGCTCCGCCAAGGGATCGACCGGCCGAAGCGAGCTCGATCGCGGCGTGCGCCGCTGACTCGTCATCCAGCTCGAAATCCACAGGCCGGATCGAGGCTTCGGCCACGCACGGCGCCGAGATCGGGTCGCGGGCCAGCAGCATGGTCAGTCCGCCGCCAGTGCCATGCTCGATGATCCCGAGTTTGGCATCCTGCGCGTCCAGTGCAGCTGCGATAACCGACGCCAGTGAATCGTCATCGGCGCCCCAGATGTAGGGGCCAAGCAGCTCCCGCACCGCGGCTTCGCCGGCGTCGCGCCGGGCACGCGTCTCGGCGGCATCGTTGCCAATGGCGGTTACGCGCACGTGCACGCCGTCGTCCTTGGCGTAGGTCGCTACCACCGGGTCGGCGGCCAGCACGAGCGCGTGGATGACCTGTTCTGCGGCAGACTCGCCGATCCCGATCGTCTTGATGATCGTCGAATCGATGATCTGCTGACCCGCCAGCGCCTGGAGGCGAGGCAGCGCCTGTTCCCGCCACATTCGAAACATTTCGCGGGGAACGCCCGGCATGGTCACGATGATTCGCGGATCGTCCGCGCCGGCCGTCACGAACCAGCCCGGCGCCGTGCCGACCGGGTTGGGCAGCACTTCAGCGGATGGAATCGTCCAGGCCTGCTTGGCGTTGCGCTCCGGCATCGGCTGGCCGCGGCCGCTGAAGAACGCTTCCAGGTCGCGGAAGAGATCGGGGTCGATCGTCGGCGTCTCGACCAGCACCTCGGCGATCGCCTCACGCGTCAGGTCGTCGTCGGTGGGGCCGATTCCGCCCGAGCAGATCACGAAATCAGCCAGGGTCATCGCGTGACGGATCGCGTCCGCCAACTGCTGCCGGTCATCTCCGACGTGCGTCACGTGGATCAGATCGATCCCGGCCGCGGCAAGTTCCTGGGCGAGGAACGTTGCGTTGGTGTCGGTGAGTTGGCCGAGCACCAGCTCGGAGCCGATCGAGAGGATATAGGCGCGCATGGGCAAGCCTTCCGGTACATGATGGATCATGCCAGGCGAGAGCCCGATTTCGACGTTCCGGCGTGAAATGACGCCGAATCGCGTCCACGGGCGGCCGTTGGCCACCGTACGCGGTGGGCCAGGGACATCACATCGAGCATGGGCGATGCGCGAAAAGTGTGTCCTCGGTCGGCGCCGATGTCAACGCTCTGCAAAGGCACGTCATTTCGAGCGCAGACACGCTGTCATTTCGAGGAACGAGAAATCTTCCGCAGCGACATGATGGGCAACGGGAAAGGGCTGCAATCTATCCGGATCGCTGGTCAGGCGTTCGCCGATCGGGCCATTGGGAGTTTCACGGGCAACCCCGTGCGTGACGACTCGTAGATTGCCAGGATGACTTCCAGTGAATTGCGCGCGTCCCGGCCGGTGACCGCGGGCGCCCGGTCATCGCGCACCGCTGCCAGGAAATCCTGGATCTGCATCGCGTGGAAGCCAGGGAACCCGGAACCGTCCTGCTCCTCGGCCGCCCATTCCTCGCGAAGGTGCTCCTCGCCCGGCACCGACCAGATATCGTTGACTCCCTGCCGGCCCTCGGGATTCTCCCAGACGCTGACGGCAGCGCCGCTGTTGCCGTTGACCGCGACCCGGAATCCGAAATTCGGATTGAACGTGGACGCCGCCTGGATTGTGCCCAGGGCGCCGCTCCTGAACATCACGGTGGCCACCGCCGTGTCCTCGACATCGATGTAATCGCCGTGCGCCAGGGTGGCATAGCGGCCGACCACCTCGACCGGTTCGCCCATGAACCAGAGGAACTGATCGATGGCGTGCACGGCCTGGTTCATCAACACGCCACCCCCCTCGGTGGCCCATTTGCCGCGCCACGGATCGGATGCGAAATACTCCCGGGAGCGCCAGATCCGGACCGAACACTCGCCAAAGGTCACCGACCCCAGCTTGCCGCTATCGATCGCGGTACGCATCCGCTGTGCAGCCGGCCAGAACCGCCGCTGGAAGATCACGCCGAACTTCACGTTCGCCCGCTCGGCCGCCTCGATCATGCGGTCGGCCGCTTCCAGGCTGATCGTCACCGGCTTCTCGCAAAGGGCGTGAATGCCGGCCGCCGCCGCATCGACGACCACCCGTTCGTGAACCGGGTGCGGGGTACAGACCAAGGTCGCTTCAATCAACCCGCTGCGCAGCATTGCCTGATGGTCGGTGAAGACATGGGGAACGTCGTAAAGCGCGGCCAGTTCCCGCGCCCGGTCCTCATCCTGGTCGCAGCAGGCCACGAATTCGGCGCCGTCGAGCCGGTGCAGCGACTCGGCGTGAATCCTGGCGATCTTGCCGCAGCCGATCAGGCCGGTTGCCACCCGGCGTTCAGTCGTCATGATTCCCTTCTCCATTGCTGACCTCGCCTGGATCGTCCTGATGGTTTTCAGATTGCTGGTTTGGCGTTCGTTACCGTTGGTGGAAGTTGCGAGACGAGGAAATCCGCCGCCCACTTGACGGCCTCCCGGCCCGGAAACACCGGGTCCTCATTCTCGATCGACACGTAGCCGTCGTAGCCGATCTCGCTCAGGGCAGAGAAAATCGCCCGCCAATCGAGCTGGCCAACTCCAGGCAAGCGGTAGCGCCACCAGCCGCTGCCGAGGATGCCCTGGCGGGCGAGGCGGCTCGGGAGGATTTCGACGTCCTTGCCGTCGACGTGGTAGATGCGGGATCGATAGGCGCGGATCACGGCTGGAACGTCCGGAATCTGAAGCCAGACGAGGTGGGAGGGGTCGAAGCTGAGACCGAGCGCCGGCGAGGGAACCGCCTCGAACATTGCGTCCCAAAGTTCCGGGCTGTGCGCCAGGTTTCCCTCAGGACCGCCCCGGCCAGCCGTCTCGAACGCGATCCGAACGCCGCGTTGTTCCGCGTATTCGGCCATCGGTCCGTAGACCTCGGCGAAGATCCGCAGGTTGTCACCGACGCGATTGGTGGCGTGGCCGTCGCCGACACCGGGCATGCCCCAGAAATGCATGCCGTATCCGGAGCCGGTAAACGTCACGACACTGTCGACGCCGAGCGCAACCGCCGCGTTGATCGTGTCGGTGAAGTAGGCGATGCGTTTCGCCCGTTTCGTTAGGTCGAGTGTGAGCAGGTTGAGCATTGGGGCCAGGCAGGCGATCTCCACGCCGTGGCGCGCCAACAACTCAGGGATGTCGCCGGGGCCGGTGCGGACGATGCCGGCCACGTCGAGATGACCGGGGTACGACGCCCCGGCGATCGGCCCGTAGGCGGGTCCGACGTTGACTTCGATCGACGGGAGCCGGTTCTGCCCGGCCCACGCGACCAGGTCGGGGAACGGCGTCGGTTCGATCCCGATCAACGATGCAAAACCGATCTTCATGATGGTAAGAAGCTCCTCGGTTGCCAGGGCCAGGGGTGTCGACCTGTCGACGCCACATCAGGTCCATCGACATAATGCAATGGGCGGCGAAGCGGCAACTACCTTCGCCCAGATAATCCGCAGGACATCGCCTGCTAGGAAGTCTGCGTTCGGGCCATGATCCACGGCTCGTTCGCGGCGTCAAGACGACGTTCGCGTTTCCTCTGGGTAGTTACCCCTCATGCGCGGACAAGCGGCCTGCCGCTACAGTGGACGTTGGCGCCACGCTGGCGTCCGTGGTGCGGTCGATTCCGAATCTTCATGTGGGACTGGGTGGGGATGCCGGACGAATCGATAAGCGATGTTTCGCTGGGGCCGAATGCCGGTGGCAGTGCAGGCGAGGCGCTGGATGAGTCCCGAACGATGGCCGAGGCAGATCCTCATTTGGCAACCTGGAGACGCGTGGCGGCGCTTGCGCTGCTGACATTGGTCGCCCTGGTCAGCTGGTGGTTGCTCTTTCGCTGGTACGGCCTGTACGAAAATCGCGACAACACGCACTTCGGTTTCGATAAGATCGAAGGTGGGTTCGACGCGCCGATCATGCGGCAGACTGCCCTGCTCTTCCTGGCGATCGGCGCCGCCTACTCCGCCTCGATCTGGCTGCTGCGATCCCTCGCGTGGCCGGAATTGGCATCGTGGCCCACCCGGGTCCTGGTTGGCCTCCTGATCCTGGGGCCAGGCATTGCCAACGTCGCGCTCTACCCGGCCGGCGCGCTCGATGTCTTCAACTACATGATCGAGTTGAAGCTGACCTTCCATTACGACCAGAATCCCTACCTCGTCACCTTCGAAGGGTTCCGGGCCGATTCCTTCGCCAAACCCGCCTTCCTCGTCGACATCCTGCTCTTCTACGGACCGGCCTGGCTCGTCGCGTCCTGGATTCCGGTCGCGATCACCGGGTTCGACGACGTAATCCAGACGTTGGTTGGGTTGAAGGTCTTCAACTTCGCGCTGCTTGGGACCGCCGCCCTGCTCATTGCGGCCTATCAGCGAGACCGTCGAGCGGGGTGGCCGGCGGTGGTGTTCCTGGCGAACCCGCTGATCCTGTTCGAGGGCGTGGCCAACGCCCACAACGATGTCCTGCTGGCGACTCTCCTGATCGGCGCCATGCTGGCCCTCCAGCGACGATCACCGCTCGCCGGACCACTCCTGGCGCTTTCGGCGTTGGTCAAGGTGTACACCGTCGTGCTCGTGCCGCTCTTCGTCGTGGTGGCACTGAAAGACCGCTGGGGCTGGAAGCGGGCGGGTCTGACCACCGTGCTGGCGACCGTCGCGGTCGTTGCCGTGAGCGCCGGGTTCTGGGGCGACGGCAGGCTGGTCGACGGGCTCCGTACCGGGCTCTCGCAATCCCAGGAGGTCGATCACGTGTCGCCTTTTTCGCTGGTCCAGCAGTTCTTCCAGGAGCGGGAGGCGAGCGGCAAGGTCAATGCCGATTTCCTGCGCGGTCGTCCCAGCGCCGAGATCGTGCCGCAGGCCACCCAGGATGTGCTGCGCTACGGCGGAGCTGCGCTTTTCGGACTGGCCGCCCTGATGATTGCCGCGTCAGTGTGGAAGGGGCGACCGCCGGACCAGGCGGCGGCGGAAACCCTGCTGCTGATGGTGCTGCTAACGACCAACCTTTACGGCTGGTACCTGATTCCTGTCTTCGCGTTGCTGGCCTTGCGGCTCGACGGGCCCAACCTGTGGTACATCGCCGTCGCCACCACACTGGGCCTCGTCTATTACCCGATGTACGTGTACGCCCATTTCAACACGGAGTGGACCCGGTTCCAGGTGCATCAATTCCTGGCGCTCTTCCTCACGGCGCCGATCCTGGTCTACCTCGGGGCCAGGGCCGTGCGGTGGCTCAGGCGCCTTGGCCATGAGCGTGCTTCAGAACGGCAACGGGCCGGCATTGCATCGTAGCAGTCCTCGTCGCCGCGAGGACGTTGGGCATCTTTCATCCAGGGCAATTGCATGTCGATGAGGTGAGGTGGAGACGCGCGGCGGGACAGGAGATACTCGGTGACACACCGAGGATGGCGGTGACGTTCTGTTGTGCGCACCCGCTGGAGTCCCGCCATGCCTGCACACCCCGCCACCCGG
>JBGTNF010000300.1:0-3629 GCA_041743205.1 Thermomicrobiales bacterium
TCGACGAATTCCTCAGCGTCGGCGACTTCGTCGCGCCAGTCCATCAGCTGCCGCAGCCACGCGATCTTGGCCTGGAGTCGCTGGTCGCCCTTGCCGCCTTCCTTGTACCGCCAGTGGGCGGCGATGCCGTACTCGGCGACCTGGTTCATTTCGCGCGTGCGGATCTGCATTTCGAAGGCGTGGGCGTCCGGCCCGATTACCGCCGTGTGGAGGCTCTGGTACATGCTCTCCTTGGGCGTGGCGATGTAGTCGTCGATCTCGCCAGGGATGGGGTGCCAGCGGCTGTGGACGATGCCGAGCACGCTGTAGCACTCCTGCACCGTCTCGACGATGATCCGGATCCCGATCACGTCGTGGATTTCCTCGAAGGGCCGGCCCTTGCGGTTCATCTTGCGGTAGATCGAATAGATGTGCTTCTTGCGGCCGCTCATCTCGGCCTCGATGCCGGCGGCGGCGAGCAGCGCGCCAAGCTCGCGCTTGACGGCCCCTATGTAGGTTTCGCTGTCCTTGCCGCGCCGTTCGAGATCCTGGGTGATGTTGAGATAAGCTTCCGGCTGCAAATAACGAAAGGCCAGGTCCTCGAGTTCGGACTTGACCTGCCAGATGCCGAGTCGATTGGCCAGTGGAGCGTAGATCTCCATGGTTTGCTGGGCGATGCGTACCTGCTTGTCGCGGGGCATCGACTCCAGCGTCCTCATGTTGTGAAGCCGGTCGGCGAGCTTGATGAAGACCACGCCGATATCATCGACCATGGCCAGGAACATCTTGCGCAGGCTCTCGGCCTGCTGTTCCTTCTCGCGGGCGGCGCGCTCACGGCGATCGTCGACATCGCCCACCCAGGGAATCTGGCCCAGCTTGGTGACGCCCTCGACGAGGTTCGCGACCCGCGCCCCGAACTCCGTCTCGATCTGCTCGAAGGTGACCGCGGTGTCCTCGATCGCATCGTGGAGCAGGCCAGCGGCCAGGGTTTCGACATCGAGTTGCATGTGGGCGAGGATGGCCGAGGTTTCGATCGGGTGGATAATGTAGGGCTCGCCCGACTTGCGGATCACGCCATCGTGCGCGGTGTAAGCGACGTGCACCGCACGTGCGAGCAGGTCGTAGTTGGAGGACATGAGGGTTGGGCTGAGAGCGGCGTCGAGGTGGGCGACCGCTTCCAGCACGGACGGTTCGTAGTGAACGGGCGCGACGATGCCAGCGCCATCCGGAGCGCTGGTCGCGTTGTCGTTGGGTTGGGTGAGCATCTCCACGAGCGACAGGCGCCCGGGAATCGTCGTCAACGGCATCGGAGTCGTTGCTCCGCTCTCGAACGCGGCTCCAAGGCTGGACCTTGGCGCGCGAGACCTAATGGAATGCGAAGGATTGGTGCGGGGAGCCAAAACCGGACGATGGCATCGTTGCTGTAGACAGTGTATTCAGGCGTGACTTGACGCGTCAACGTTCCGTTCATTCTTTCGCGAACCGGCTCGTCGCATCCCCATCGCAGGATCAGGCGCCGATTGCGAACGTTCGCGGGATCAAGGCGAACAAGCGGGAAAAACACCACCGTAAGCGGCGAATGCCTTCTCGACCGCCTTCCGGGAGCCATCGATTCCCGGGATGCGGAGCAGAGCTTCAATCAGCTCCACCGAGGCTAGCCCGTTTGGCACATATCGCCAGCGGTCCCACTGATACCCTTAATGTCCTGCTCCTCATTCGTCCCCAAAACATGGAAGGCTCCACCATGAGCGACAACTCACTTGCAGACTGGAATCCTCAGGACGAGTCTGTGCTCTTCGAACAGCGCGGGGCCTACGACGCGATGCGCGAGCGTTGCCCGGTCGCGCATAGTGAGTTTCTGGGGTGGTCGCTATTCAAGCACGACGATATCGAGAATGTCCTCGCCGACCCGGAAACGTTCAGCAGCGCTTCCAGATACCTGGCGATCCCCAACGGCATGGACGAGCCGGAGCACACCCCGTATCGCGCCGCGTTGGATCCCTACCTCGACGCGCAGGCAATGGCGGCGTTCGAGCCGCGGTGCCGCCGGATCGCGTCAGACATCGTCAAATCGATTCTTGACCGGGATACCGTGGACATCGTGTCCGACTATACCGAGCCATTCTCCCTGAAATCGCTCTGCGCCCTGATCGACTGGCCCCTCAACACCTGGGAACACCTGCGCGGTTGGTCCCACGGCAACCAGCAGGCGGCCTTCTCGCGCGACCGGGCGGCGGGAAAGTCGCTCGCGGCCGAATTCACCGGATTCGTGATGAAGGAACTCGATCTCCGTCGCGAGGCGGGGGCAGGGTCGGGCAATGACCTCACGTCCAGCCTCATGAATGTCGAAGTCGACGGCAAGGGGCTAAGCGACGAAGGCATCATCAGCATCCTCCGCAACTGGACAGCGGGACACGGCACCGTCGTCGCCGGTATCGGGCTCGTGATCCACTACCTGGCCGAGCACGAAGAACTGCAGCTGCAACTCCGGGACGATCCCTCCGGTCTCCCCGCCGCCATCGACGAAATTCTCCGGGTTGATGGTCCGCTCGTGGCGAATCGCCGAACGGCAACGCGGGATGTAGAGATCAGCGGTCGGCAGATCGCCGCTGGCGACACGCTCACGCTGATGTGGATCGCCGCGAACCGTGACGATGAGGCGTTCGACCACGCGATCGATGTTCGCCTCGACCGCGATCCGGCGCAAAATCTCCTGTTCGGCGCGGGTATCCATCACTGCCAGGGCATCCGGCTCGCTCGCCTTGAAATGAGGATGGCCATCGAAGAACTCCTGGCCCAGACGAACGGGTTCCACCTGGTCGAGGGCGCGACGCCGAAGCGGGACGTTTACCCCAGCAATGGCCTGGAGTCGATGACGCTGCGCATCTCCTGACCCTTTCAGCTTGGAACGTCGTCTGACCAGCAGGTGATCGGGCCTGACGTCAGTCCTTGCCGGCGGTGGGTCCCCACCCGATCGTCAGCAGGAACGCGCCATCCTCGATCGTGTGCACGGCGTGTCGCACGCCGGTCGCCAGCGAAACGAGTTCGCCCGGGCCGATTTCTCGTTCCTCCTGGTCGAAAGCCACGGTAAACCGGCCGCGCATGGCGTGGATCGTGATCGGTCCTGGCACCGTGTGCTCGTGCAGCGTGATGCCCGCAAGCATCGTCACCAGCACCACCCGCAGTCCGTCGGCCTTGATGAGCGTTTCGGCCCGGCGGCCGGCTTCGTTGTCTTCAGGACGATATTTCGCGATTTCGTCATCGATCCTGAATTCACCCAGGAGTGCGTTTGTCATCAATGTTCCATTCTCTGGTAGTGTCGAACGACCATTGCAGTCGATGTCGGAACGTCCGGTTTGACTCGCCCCCGGGTGTGGGTCAGGGTGCTGGACGCACGAATGACTCGTATGCCCTGTATTCACCATGGCCGCTCACCACAATCGCGTCCGGCGGGCTGCCGCGCATGATCACCAGCGGGGCCGGATTGTCCGCCACCAGCCGCGCGGCCACGCTGCCGAGCTGGCCAGGCCTGGCGCCACCCAGACCATGCGTGGTCATGACCAGGAGATCACCAGGCAAAACCGCCGCCTCGATGGATTCGATCACCGGTCCGTACAGCAACTCGGAAGTCACGTTGACACCGAGGTTCG
>JBGTNF010000301.1:0-3474 GCA_041743205.1 Thermomicrobiales bacterium
CCCGGCCAGCAACGGCCAGGTCACGATTGGCGTCGAGACCCCGATGCTGGCCGGCACGTTGTCGAAATCGAGGCGCCAGTCCACGATGCGCAACGCCACGTTGGTGACCAGGAGCGCGCCCCCGATCCCAATCGCGGACGCGACGGCGCCGACGGCGACCGCCTCCGCCAACACCATCCGCCGGACCTGCCCGGCCGTGGCTCCGGCGCACCGGAACAACGCGATCTCCCGCGTACGCTGGGCAACGAGGATGGCGAAGGTGTTCGAGACCACGATCCCGGCCACGACCAGGGCGATTACGCCGAAGGCCCCGACGCCGAGCTTCTGCGCATTGGCGGCGTCCTTGAATTCCAGCATCTCGGCGTCGATCTTCTGGGCGGCGGTGCTCAACGTTGCCCCATCGCCGGCCAGGGTCGTCAGCCGCGATGCGACCGGTTCCCCGTCGGCGCCCGGATTCGTCATGACGTAGAGGGTGGCTACCCAGCGCTGGCCCGACCACTGCGCCAGTTCCTCCGGGGCGAGGAACGCGTCCAGGTCCTCGGAGCCGTAGCGCCCTTCCCCCGACCAGAGGCCAACCAGCGTGAAGTCACGGGGTTCAACCGAGCCGTCGACGCTGCCCGGTCCGGGAACCATCAGTGTGACGGCGTCGCCCGGTTCCACGCGGAGGGTGCGGGCCGTCGAGCGCAACAAGGTGATTTCCCCAGCGGCGTCCGGCAGCCGGCCCGAAGCGAGCCCGAGATTGTCGCGCAGCGGTCCCGGGTCGGGCACGCTCGCGGCGATCACGGGGAAGGTGCGCCCGCCGGCCTGCGCCTCGATCCAGATCGGCGAGCCCGGCTGGACGTCGGCCACGCCGTCGAGCGCCTCCACCTCGCCGATCGTTTCGGCGGTGAATGGTTCAGCTTGGGATTCGATCACGAAGTCGATCGAACGATACTCGTCGCCTACGGAGTTACGGAACCCACTATCGAGGATGGTCCCGAACAGGAGCGTGCATGTCAGGAACCCGACGCCGATCAGGATCGCCAGGCCCACGCCGAACAGTCGCATACGTTGGGCCAGGAGCTGGCGGATGGTTGCGCTGGTCATTGCCGTCAACCCCCAATCTCGCCGAGCGCGCTGATCACGCGCTCGGTCGTCGGATCGTCGATCGAGCGGACGATCCGGCCATCGGCGAGCAGGATCACGCGCTCGGCCCAGGCCGCGGCGATCGGGTCGTGAGTGACCATGACCACGGTTTGCCCTGAGTCGCGGACAGCGCGCTGGAGTGAGCCGAGCACCGCCTGCCCGCTTCGGGAATCGAGGTTGCCGGTGGGTTCGTCGGCGAAGACGACATCGGGGCGCGGCAGCAACGCCCGGGCGATGGCGACGCGTTGCTGCTGGCCGCCGGAGAGCTCGCTGGGCCGGTGGTCGAGCCGGTCGCCGAGGCCGAGCGTCGCGATCAATTCGTCGAACCACGGTCCATCCGCCTGTCGTCCGGCCAGGTCCAGCGGCAGCAGGATGTTCTGGCGGGCGGTGAAGGCGGGCAGCAGGTTCAACGATTGGAAGACGAATCCGATTCGGTCGCGACGAAGCAACGTTCGCCCGTCGTCCGACAGGGAGGACACATCTGTGTCGCCGAGCGTGACCCGACCCCTGGTCACGGAATCGAGACCGGCCAGACAATGCATCAGGGTCGATTTCCCGGACCCGGACGGCCCCATGATCGCCGTGAACCGACTGCCGGCGATCTCCACGTCCACGTTGCGCAGGGCGGTCACGGCGGTATCCCCCGCGCCGTACGTCTTGACGAGGCCGTCGCCTCGCAGCGCGATCCGATTCCTGCCGATTGTTGCCGGCGGCCTGCTCAAGCCGGTCTCCGGGCGTGTCATCACCATTTGGGCTCTCCTCGCCAAAACGTTTCCGCTGCGTGGACGAGCGCGACTCCCGCGTCTCGAAGTTCCATCACACCGGCATGTTTCTGACGATACCGTTCGGGTTCGGCGCTTCCCTTGCGAAGGTGTGGAGATTCCGTTGCAGCCCGATCGATGCCTGCCCGGTCGCGCAGGATTGCGGTCGCCGGTCCTGTAAGATGGAGGCATGGCTATCGAGAGCATCGCCTTCGCCTCGAGCGGTCCGGCGAACCGGATTCACCATTCAAAGATCAGCGCCCCGACGCCGTGCGGTGTCGCTCGGCCGGACCTTGTCGCCCGGATCGACGACGCCGCGCAAGGCAAGCTCACCGTGCTCTCCGCCCCGGCCGGCTGGGGCAAGACGGCGCTGCTGGCGGAATGGGCCGCCGCCACGCCCATGACCGTGGCGTGGGTTTCGCTCGATGCTGGCGACGACTCGCCCGGTCGATTCTTCCGGGCCCTGATCGCGGCGCTCGACCAGGTCTTCTCGCTTCGGCTCGAGGATGCCGCGACGATACTCGTATCGACCTCGTCGGCGATCCTCGAAGAGATGGAGACCGTGCTTCTGGACCGACTTCAGGACCTCCCCGGTCCAACCGGGATCGTGCTCGACGATCTGCATGTCTTGCTCGATCCGGATATCCTGCGCTCGTTCAGCCGTATCGTCGATCGACTGCCGCCGATGGTCCACGTCGTCGCTGCCAGCCGAGGCGACCTCCAGATCCCCACTGCCCGGCTGCGTTCGGCCGGCGACATGACGGTGTTTCGCGCCCCGGACCTGGCCTTCACCAACTCCGAGGCGCGGCGGACGCTTGGCGAGTTGGGGGGTGGGCGACTCGATCCCGAGGACCTCGATCTGCTCGTGCAACGCACTGAAGGCTGGATCGCCGGGTTGCGGCTCGCCGGCGCGTCGATTGAGAACCACCGCGACCCGAGTGTCGCCATTCAGAGGCTGTGCGGCACGCAACGGGACATCGCCGATTATTTCTCCGAAGAGGTGTTGACCTGGCTCGACCCGGACCTTCGCCAGATCCTGGTCGAAATGTCGATCCTGCCGGCTTTTTCCGAAACCCTATGCGCCGCCGTTACCGGGCGCGCCGACACGCACGAACTGCTGACCCAAACGCCTGGGGCCGATCTCTTCATCTTTCCAGTCGATGACGAACGCGCCTGGTACCGCTTTCACGGCTTGTTCCGCGACGTGCTGCAGGCCGATTTCGCCCGGTTGCCTGGCGAACGGCGATCCGAACTCCACCTCCGGGCGGCTCTCTGGTACGAACGGGCGGGCCAGGTTCGCGAAGCGGTGGAGCACGCGTTTGCCGGCGAAGACCTCGAACGGGCCGCCAACCTGATCGAGGCGCACGTCGATACCCTGATGTACGCCTGTGGCGAGATCGGTCTGCTAGCGACCTGGATCGACCGGCTCCCGGCCGAGGCGCTGATCGCGCGGCCCGGTCTCCTGCGCAGCCAGGCCTGGGCGTTGACCACCCTCGGTCAGGTCGACCGCGCGGAGCGATCGATGCATCAGGCCAGCGGCCCCGATTATGGCAGGCCAGCCAGCGATTCGTCGGCGGAACGCGCGCGC
>JBGTNF010000302.1:0-2587 GCA_041743205.1 Thermomicrobiales bacterium
CGACTCTCGCGGATCGGGCGGTCCCGGCGGCCCGTTGGCCGAGGGCTACCGAACGGACGGCTTCTACGACGAAGTTTTCCAGGACACGATGGCCGGGCTCGCGCCGCGGCCGCATTACCAGGCCCTGGTCGCCCACCTCGCAGAGCTCGGCCCCGCCGACCTGCGCTACGCCTGCGATCTCGCCAACCGGTCCTTCCTCCACCAGGGCGTCACCTTCACGGTCTACTCCGACACCGCCCAGGGCACCGAGCGTATCTTCCCCTTCGATCCCATTCCCCGCCTGATCCCGCCCCAGGAGTGGCAAGGCATCGAAGCCGGGCTCCAGCAGCGGATCACCGCCCTCGATCGCTTCGTGCACGACATCTATCACGACCAGCGCATCCTCAACGACCACGTCGTGCCGCGCGGCCTCGTCGTCCGCGCCCAGCACTTCCGGCGCGAGGTGGTCGGCATCGACGTCCCCCACAACCGCTACATCCACGTCGTGGGGAGCGACCTGATCCGCGACCGCGACGGCACGTACCTCGTGCTGGAGGACAACCTGCGCTCGCCCAGCGGCGTGTCGTACGTCCTTGCCAACCGCACCGCCATGTCCCAGATCTTCCCCGGCTGGTTCGACGAACTCGGCGTCCGCTCGGTGGACCACTACTGCGGCCAGCTCCTGGAGAACCTGCGCGGCCTCTCGCCCCGGCCCGCCTCGCTGGCGGCCGATGGGCCGACCGTGGTCCTGCTGACGCCGGGGGTCTACAACTCCGCCTACTTCGAACACGCCTTCCTCGCCCAGCAGATGGGCATCGAGCTGGTCGAAGGCCGCGACCTCTTCGTCGTCAACAACCGCGTCTTCCTCCGCACCACGCGGGGACACCAGCAGGTCGACGTGATCTACCGGCGGATCGACGACGAGTTCCTCGATCCGCTCGCCTTCCGCTCGGACAGCGTGCTCGGCGTGGCCGGGTTGCTGGGCGCGGTGCGGGCCGGCAACGTGGCCCTCGCCAACGCGATCGGCACGGGCGTAGCCGACGACAAGGTGATCTACCACTACGTGCCGGACATCATCCGCTACTACCTGAACGAGGAGCCGATCCTCGGCAACGTGCCCACCTACCTGCCGACCGATCCCGACCAGCTGGCCTACGTGCTCGACAACATGACCGACCTGGTGGTCAAGGCCGCCAACGAGAGCGGCGGCTACGGGATGCTGATCGGCCCCGCCGCTTCCGCCGCCGAGATCGCCGATTTCCGGACCCGAGTCCAGGCCAGCCCGCGGGATTACATCGCCCAGCCGGTGATCGCCCTTTCGCGACACCCTTCCTTTGTGCCAGACGCGCAGGGCGGCGGGGGCCGGATCGAGGGTCGGCACATCGATCTCCGACCCTACATCCTGAGCGGCGCCAGCGGGATCCAGGTGCTGCCGGGCGGGCTCACCCGCGTCGCCCTGCGCAAGGGCTCGCTGGTCGTCAATTCGAGTCAGGGCGGCGGCAGCAAGGACACCTGGGTGCTGCGATGAGCGAATGGATCGTCCACACAGGTGGGCCCAGCGACTGCTTCGCATCCCGTCATCATGCGGAGAAGGCTGTTTACATTGTTCTATCGCATCATTCTACGTTCTGCGTAGGGCTGCGGAGCTTGCTCCGCCCTTGGTGGCATGGGACAGGGCGGCTTGAGCATACCCCTGAGTGGTCCATCTACGCTGAACTGTCCAATCGCAGCACGGGCGGAGCAAGCTCCGCAACCCTATGCAATCGTTCGGTCAATTGGTCGCATCGATCGGGCCAACCGAGCGAGGGACGCGCGTCATGTTGAGCCGGATCGCCGAATCGCTCTACTGGATCGGCCGCTACGTCGAGCGGGCCGAGGACACCGCCCGCATCACCGACGTCAATTTCCACCACACCCTTGGAATGGGCGCCTCGCCCGACGACGAGCTGCGCCGCCAGCGGCAATGGGAAGCGGTGATTGCGATCGTCGGCGACGCCCAGCGGTTCCGTGACGCCTACGACGAGTTCAGCGAAGAGACGGTGCCCCCTTACCTCACGCTCGACACCACCAACCCGAACTCGATCATTTCCTGCGTCGCCCTGGCCCGGGAGCAGGCCGGAACCATGCGCCACGAAATCGCCAGCGAAATGTGGGAAGCGCTCAACCGCTTTCACCTTCGCCTCCAGCGGCGCAAGGAGCACGGGTCCACGGCCTTCGGCATCGAAAATGCCCACATGTTCTACCGCTCGGTGGTCGAGTTCAGCCACCTCTTCCAGGGCGTGACCGACAGCACCATGCCGCGGGAAGAGGGCTGGTACTTCCTCCAGGCCGGCAAGTTCCTCGAACGCGCCGAGAAGACGGCCCGCGCGCTCGACGTGAAGTTCCACCTGCTGGTCACCGCCGCCGTGACCGACGCGCCGGTCAGCGGTCCGCAGTTCACGGCCGCCGCGCGCAAGGTGGCTTTCGAGAACGTGCCCGGTGATCCGCATCAATGGCTGGCCGTGTTGCGCTCGCTTTCCGCCTACGAGGCGTACCACAAGCTCTACCGCAGCGCCGTCCGCCCAAAGTCCGTGATCGAGATGCTGATGCTCTCGCCCGTGTTCCCGCG
>JBGTNF010000303.1:0-8192 GCA_041743205.1 Thermomicrobiales bacterium
GCCTTCCCCGGTTGCAGGGTCATGGCTGTCCCGGAACAGGACGTGGGCGCCGTCGTACGACGCCGAGACGAAGGTGAACTCTCGAAGCGGCAGGGTGACGGTTTCGTCCGTATCGATCGAGGTCAGCTCTACGCGGTCGCCTGTCGAATCGGCCAGGAACGCCGCGCGGAACCGATCCTCGTCCCGACCCGAGTCGCTGGTGGCGCGAATCGGGATTACGACCAGGGTAATGTCCTCGTCGCCGGCGATCCGTTCGATTCCCCCTCCGGGAGCCAAATCGAAACGGTGCGCGACGTCGAGCCGCAACTCGCCGCTAAGGATGAACGGCGTCCCGACCAGCATGATGACCGCGAAGGCAATCACGAAGAACCGCCGGAACCGGCTCTGCGTCGAACGGTGCAGGTGGCCATGGGAAACCCCGCTCACGCCGCCGCCCCCATCCGGGGTTCACGATCAGGCAGGCTCGTTGTCGTCATCGGGCCCGGACTCCGATTCTTCGTCGTCTTCGAGCACGTAGTCGCCACTGGCGATCACGTGCAGGTCGCTGAGCGCGTCGAAGACGCCGAACGTCAAGTCCTCGAACGCGACGTCGCCGCGCACGTAGGCGACGAAGGCGTCGGTCAGTTCTTCGCCGATTTCGCGGGCGAGTTGTTCCTGCTCGTCACCTTGCTCGGCGGTCGGGTTGGTCTCGGTCATGAGTATTCCAGGCTTTCTACGGGTGTTGTCATCAAGGTCGGCCGCTCGAACGACGAGTTCGCCCCGGGGCTCGCGCCAGGGTTCGCCAAATCGACGCTAATCCTAGCAGACCGATCGAAACCCTTTGCCGGCCCGGATCGTTTGCGTCTTTGCGTCGTTGAAGTATTCGGTCCAATGATGTTTGGCCGGACGCGCTAAACTCTCAGCGGAACCAATTGGCCGCCGCCCGCCTTCATGCCGGCCTCGTTTCGACCGACCGACGTGACGTGCGCGCGGGCAAGCGACCCGAACCCTGCGCCCATGACCAGCCGAACCTGGAGACGCTTTCGTGGCAACAGGCAACCCAACGACGGTCCACTCCGTGGACGCCCGCCCCACGTATCCGGAACATCAGTTCCGCCCGTCGAGCGCGACGAGACGACGGGGCGTCTCGGTGGAAACCCTGCTCTGGGGCGTGCTCCTGATCCTCGGCGCCGCAACCCGGTTCTGGAACCTCGACTACCGCACGCTGCACCACGATGAGTCGCTCCACACCTACTATTCGTGGTTCTTCGTGACCGGCGACACTCCGTACACGCACAATCCGCTTATGCATGGGCCATTCCTGTTCCACGCCAACGCCCTTGTCTACTTCCTGTTCGGCGACAGCGACGCCACGTCGCGGTTCCTGCCGGCGCTGGCCGGCGTGCTCCTGATCGGCGCCCCGTGGTTGTTGCGCGGCAGCCGGTTGCTGGGACGCTGGGGAGCCCTGGCCGCGGGCTTCATGCTCCTGATTTCGCCGTCGTACCTCTATTACACCCGCTACATCCGTCACGATCCGTACACCAGTCTCGGGGCGATCATCCTCTGCATCGCCATCTTCCGGTACCTGGAGAACCCGCAACGGCGATGGATGCTGACGGCGTTCGTGTCGGTCGCGTTCATGTTCGCCAACCACGAGATCGTGTTCGCCATCTTGCTCGCGTTCGTTGGCGTCATCTTCGGGACCCTGCTGCTGGGCGCCCTGCGGCCGCTGATCCCGGTCTGCCTCGGCACGGCGGGGGCGGCCGTGCTCCTGCTGGTGGCTCGCGGAGCTCTCGACTGGGAGCCGTTCCCGGAAATCCCCTGGGAGAATCCGACGCCGGATCAACAATCCGCCTTCTATCGCGAAATCCTGACGAATCCGCTGATCGTTGGCGTCCTGCTGATCGGTGTGCTCTTCGTCGCCGTCTCGGTCTGGGCGATGCGCGCGTCGGTCCGCTCGCGGGTCGGCGACGAAGGTTACCTTGGAGCGATCTTCGGCCGCAGCACCGAGGGCTCGCTGGAACGCGGCGTGCTCAACGCCTTGCGCGACCCCGTCGGCCTGGCGATTGGGTCAGTGACCGGGCTGTTCATCTTCTTCGGCCTGTTTACGACGATGTTCACCAATCTCGACGGCATCGCGACGTCGACCTACGCGACCGACGGCACGCTGCTCTACTGGCTGGGGCAGCACGACGTGCGGCGAGGCGACCAACCCTGGTTCTACTTCATCACCGAATCGTTCCAGTACGAATGGCTTGCCATCGTGCTGGTCACGGTTGCGACGGCGATGGTGCTCGTTCGCCTGGGCCGGGCGGCTGCCCGCCGGGGCATCGAGCGTCGCCTGCTCTTCTCCACGTTCCTGCTGGTCTGGTTCGGCCTGCTTTTCGCCGTGCTTTCCTGGGCCGGGGAAAAGATGCCGTGGCTGATCATGCATTTCCTGCTGCCGGCGATCCTGCTCGGCGCGTTGCTGGTGGATGAGATCGCAATTGGAGCCACCCGGTGGTATCGATCGCGCCAAGGCGGCGTGCTGGGGTTCAGCGAGCGGCAAGTCGGCTTCGGGTTGGTGGTGGCGCTGGTGCTGGTCGCCGCGGCCTGGTTCCTCGAAGCGGCCCGCCTCACCTACGGTGTCTACCCATCCACCAACGTGGGCTCCGGGACGCGGGAGGTGACGAGCGGGGCCTTGAACGATTGGTGGCTGCTGGCGGTCATCCCCCTGCTCGGTGTGCTCATGATCGGGCTTTCGGCGGCGCTGGCCGGCGTCCGCCGCACCGCCTACGCCACGGTCACGGCGGCGGTGATCGTGATGAGCCTGTACCAGGTGCACGCGGGGTTCCGGTTGTCGTTCCTCGAAGGGGATACCGCGCGGGACACGCTGATCTACAACACGACCACCAGCGACGTCAAGCAGATGGACGACGAGCTGGCCGAGCTTTCCGCCATCGCCTATGGCGACGACCAGCTCGCGATCGGATACGACGGATGTTCCGAATGGCCCCTGAGGTGGTACTTCCGGGACAACCCGGGGGCGCGCAGCATCAGCCAGGTGGAGCTTGACAACCCGGCGGCCTTGCCGGCGGTGGTCGTTGGCGTGCCGGGAACCTGGGATTCAGGTCCCCGGGGATGCTACATGCCGGAGGAGATCGACGGCTACACCTCGCAAACCTACATCCTGCGCTGGCACGAGCAGGAGAGCGCCATCTACCGCGATTTCGCGATCGCACCGGAACTGGATCCAGGCTTGTCGGCCTGGGGGACTGAGGCCAACCCACACGGCATCACGGCGATCGCCGAGTCGATCTGGAGCAGCATCATGACCCAGACCACGCCGGAAGGCGAGCAACGGCTCTTCCGGCTGCTCTTCTTCCGCGAGGCGCCGGCCGGGTTGAATGGCTACCGCTACAAAATCTACGTGCGCAATGATCTCCTGCCGTACTTCAACGAGATCCGTTATGGCCAGTAACCGGGAGGACGCCGCGGCGTCGAGACCAACGAGCAACGATCGACCAAATGCGCCTCGGAAGGACACCTCAGTGACCGCAAACGACGCGGCAGGCACGGCAGACCCGGCGAACTCGGCAGGCTCGACCGGCTCGACAAGCGGGCGTTCGAATGGCGGCGAGCCCGGCCACACGGCGGCAAGCCCACTCGACCGCCAGGTCGATTTCGCCCGGGCCGGCTGGTATGGCGTGGCTGCCGTAGTTACGCTGGTAGTGGCGTTCGTGCTGAGGATCACGCAGCTGGACGCCTACGTGATGACCCAGCGCGAGGGCGAATGGGCCTACGACGCGTGGTCGCTTTACACCGGCAAACCGCTGCCGGGCGGCGAAGACCTGCCGTCCGTGTCGCCCATCTTCCTGCTGCTGCAGGCCGGGATGTACTTCCTGTTCGGTGTGACCGACGCCATCGCGCGAAGCCTGCCTGTCCTCGTCGGGCTGGGCATTGTGGGCCTGACGTTCGCGTTCCGGCCGTTCCTGCCCCGCGCCGCGGTGGCCGGCATGGCGGTCATGGCGGCGATTGCGCCAACGCTGGTGTTCGCCTCGCGCACCATCGATCCCGCTATCCTGATTGCGTTTTTCGCCCTCCTCGCCGTCGCCTGCGTGCTGAGAGCCGGGCGGTTGGGCGGGAGTGTCGCTGGCTGGGCCGGTCTCCTCGGCGCCTCGGTGGCGGGCCTGATCGCGGCCGGTCCGGAAGGCATCTCGGCCTCCATCGCGATCGGGTTGGCGATCGCCGTGGCCGCGATCTCCGATGGACAGGACGGACCGGTGAGCCAGGGCCTGGGCACCCTGGCTCGGTCCACCACCGCGATTACCGGCGCCGCCCTGACGTTCGTGATCGTGTCGTTGCTGCTGTTCACGCGGCTGCTCTCCGACGCGTCGGCGCTCGGCGGTTTCCTGACGACCTTCAGCGATTGGGGCAGGATGATGGCGACACAAACGTCGACCACGCCAACCCAGTACTTCTTCTACGCAACGTTGCTCTACGAATTGATGGCCGTCGTGTTCGCCTGCGTCGCCATCTTCTCCAGCTCGCGGCACGATCGTAACGGAACGACATCGCCCACGTTGCGTCCGACGCTGTTCATGGTCTGGTTCCTGGCGGCTCTGGTCCTGCAGAGCCTGGCGTCCGGACGCCAGCCGGACCAGACCGTGCTGGTGACCCTGCCGTTGGTGTTGCTGGGGGGCATCGGGCTGGGACGGTTGATCGAGCGCATTCCCTGGAGTTCGCTCCTTCGCACGCGGGATGGCCTGTTGCCGATCGCGATGCTGGGTCTGTTCTTCGGGATCGTCGGCGTGGTGACACTCGCCGCGCGGGCCAACGATCCGGGCCAGGCGATCAACTCGCCCTACCTGCGCCTGCTCTTCGTGATCGTCGTCGTGGTGCTGCCGCTGGGCTTCCTGGTTTTTCGCGAGGCGTCCCGGTCTCGGCACGCCCGGTTCGTGGGCTGGAGCGCCCTGCTGGTGCTCGCCGTCATCCTCGGCGTCTATACGATGCGCGCCAGCACCCAGCTCGCGTACGCCCGCGCTGATGCGGGAACCGAGCTCGCGGCCCCTCGGCTCCCAACCGAAGGTGTGCGGGCTTTCGTGGACCAAACCTTGCGCCTCTCCCGCGACCTGTCGGTCGGTGAGGTGTCGAACGTCGACAACACCGGCAGCTTCGGCATTTCGATCGCGATCGATCCCGCCGTGGAATGGCCCTACGCCTGGTACTTCCGCGAATTCCCGGATATCCGGGTCACGTCGCCCGCCGGGTGGAACGACGCCGATATGGTGATCGCGCCGACGACCGAAGGAATGGAAGACGCCGGCTACGTGGTCCAGTCACGAGCCTGGCTCAACCGGGTGCCGGCGGCGTACGAGGACCTCGGCCTCGGCTCGATCGTGTCGAACATCGTCTCCCCGAGCGAGTGGTACGACGGATTCCGTTACCTCTTCTTCCGCGACCTCGCCGCGCCGCCCCTGGCAGAGCAGGTCAGCGTGGGCTACACGTTCCGGCTGAGCAACCAAATCAACCCCAGCGCCGGTCCGTTCGATCTCCAGACCGGCCAATCGCTGGGCCCGGGCGCCGCCCTCGGCCAGCTCAGCGCCCCGACCGGGATTGCCCTTTCCAACGATGGCCAGATCATCTACATCGTCGATTCCGGGAACCAGCGGATTCAGCGCTTCGAGCGCGACGGCGCGTTCATCGGCTCGTGGAGCGCCGAGGACGACCAGCGGGTCGGTCTTGGCCTCTTCGAGTCGGCCAACCAGGGCGCCAGCGATATGGTGGTTGGGCCGGACGATCTCATCTACGTCGCCGACACGTGGAACCACCGGGTGACGATCCTCGACGCGGACGGACAGCTGGTGCGGGAGTTGGGTCGCACCGGGGAGTTGACTGACACCGGCGATGTCGCCGACCCCAGCGTGTCGCCCGGGTTGTTCTACGGCCCGCGTGGCGTGGCCGTGACGGAGGATGAGATTTTCGTGACGGACACCGGCAACGAGCGGGTCCAGGTCTTCGCCCCGGACGGCACGTTCCTGCGCGCGTTCGGCGGCTACGGCACGGAACCGGGCCGGTTGCTGGAACCGGTCGGGATCGCGATCGGGCCGGACGGCAACGTCTACGTCGCGGATACCGGCAACAGCCGGATCAGCGTGTTCGAGCCGGACGGCGCCCCGGTGACGCAGATCCCGGTGCCCGATTGGCAGGGCCAGGTCAGCCAGCAAAACTACCTGCGGTTCGGAGCCGACGGCGTGCTCTACATCTCGTCACCCGGCACGGGCAACGTGCTGGCGTTCAATGGGTCGGAGTTCATCACGGTCCAGGGGGGGGGTGTTGGCGGCGGAATCGCGGCTCCGGTCGGGTTGGCGCTCGGCGCGGACGGCCAGATGATCGTGACCGAAACGAGCAGCAGCCGGGTCGTCGAGTTCCCGGTGCTGCTGCCCCAGGGGTTCGTAGGCGGTGGCGGGGCGACGCCCCAGGCCTCGCCGGCGCCGACGGAGGACGAAACGCCCGCCGTGGGGTGATTGGTTAATCCCCAATCGGTAGGGGCGGACCTGATTCGACCGCACATTGGATCTGGGTAACCGTGATCCTGTCGAATCTGTTGTCCGCCGGATCTCGGCAAACCCGTCCTTTCCAGTCGCCTCCACACGGGCGGGCACACCATCGACAGGATCCGGGTCGCGGAAGGTGTCGACCACGGTCGATGGAGGCGCCGCCCCTACGACGCCGCGGCGTGCCGAGGGCAGCGTCGCTTTACCCGTCGAAGCCGAAGAGTTCGATCTCGACCTCGCCGAGGTAGGCGAGGTCGAGCGAGCGCTCGATGAAGGCGACCACGTTCGAGAGCATGGCGTTGGCGTGCGAGGCGTCGTTCGACACCACCACCACGCCGAACGTGCCAGTGCGCATGTCGTCCAGGGTTTCGATTTCGGCGATGGCGGCGTTGAACTGGTTCTGCACGCGCTTCGCGACCGATTTCATCTCGCCCCGCTTCTCCTTGATCGAGAAGGTGCTCTCGAACAAGAGCGTGACCCGCGCCCGCCCGATCGTGGCGCTCACGCGTCGCCGACTCCGGCCTGGAGCCGTACGGCGCCGTCGGCGTCGATCGACCAGGTCAGCTTCCCGCCCAGCCGGGCCGCCAGGTCCTCGCCAATCCGGAACAGGTGGTGCATCCGGTCCGGGGCGATTTCCAGGGCGTCGGCCAGATGGATGTTGGGCAGGTTGAAAATCGTGACTGAGGGCGGGTCCGCCTCGAACTGCGCCTCCATCACCTCGGCCCCAAACGCCTGGTAATTGGTGACCAGCGCGTAGAGGATGTCGGCCGGCTCCCACTCCGCGTCGGTGTCCCACCCGCGAATGAAGGTGGCGGCCAGGTTCTTTCGCCAGCGGTCGAGGAGCGCGGGCTCTGAGGCCAACGCCTCGGCGGTGCCCAGGAACAGCGCCTGAGCGTTGATCTGGGCCTGTTCCAACAGTTCTTCCGCTGAGAACTCATCCTCCCCGTCGCCGTCGAGTTCCACATCGTCCAGTTCATTGGCGCGATCGGTCATGGCTTGTCCCTTGCCGGAGCGTCAACGCCGTGCTCGCGATCCGTCGCGGCGGCAATCCCATCTTCGGCCAGCGCGAGCGCGGCGTGCAAGAGCACGGCTGCTCCCAACGCGATATCGCCGGGGTCGCTGAACTCGGCTTTGCTATGACTGACGCCGCCCCGGCTGCGGACGAAGATCATGCCGGCCGGCTGCACATCAGCGGCGTACCGGGCGTCGTGCCCGGCTCCCGACCAGAGGTGGACGCGTTCGACGCCGAGCGCATCGAAGGCCGCCCCGATCGTTTCTATTACATCCGGATCGAACGTGATCGGCGGGCTCGTCCAGAACCGGTCGGCGGCGACCTCGACACCGTGGCGCGCGGCAATCTCTGCCAGGCGCCCGTCCAGCGTCGCCGCCATCGCGTCGAGACCTTCGGCGGTCGGCGAGCGCAGGTCGACGCCCAGCCGTGCCTGGCCCGGAATCGTGTTCAGGACGTTGGGTTCGACGTCGAGCCGCCCGACCGTGCCGACACACGGAGCACCGGCCCTTTCGCCAATTTCCCTCACTGCCTGGATCACCTCGGCGGCGGCTAGGAGCGCGTCGCGCCGGCCGGGTATCGGCGTCGGGCCCGCGTGATCGGAGCGTCCCGTGACGGCGATGTCCAGCCAGGTGATGCCGAGGATGCCGAGGATGCCGTCGACGATT
>JBGTNF010000304.1:0-5231 GCA_041743205.1 Thermomicrobiales bacterium
GGCCCGGTTGAGCCGCGCCACCGGGTTGCCGGTGAGGCGCACCAGTTCGTCGTACCACTCGACGATCTGCGCCCAGTCGGTCTCCTCGACCGTCCGGGCGTCGGCGTGGATCGCGGCAATGGCGGCCTGGGCCTGGTACTCGCCCAGGCGGTCGCGGGCGAGGGCCGCCTGCAGCATGTCGACGCCCTCGGCGATCAGGCGGCTGTTCCACAAGGTGCGGTCCTGCTCGGCCAGAGGCACGAGCCGGCCGTCGGGGCCGGTCCGTGCCGGTCGCCGCGCGTGGTGGAGCAGCATGAGCGCGAGCAGGCCAGCAACCTCCTCATGGTCGATCCTGGCCGCCAGCTGGCGCGTGAGCCGAATCGCCTCGCTGGCGAGATCGACATCGCCCGAGTAGCCCTCGTTGAAGACCAGGTAGAGCGCCCGCAGCACCGTGGCGACGTCACCGGGCTGATCGACCCGGACGCCGGAGACGGTCCGCTTGGCCCGGCTGATCCGCTGGGCCATCGTCGCTTCCGGCACAAGGTAGGCTTGCGCGATCTGCCGCGTGGTCAGGCCGCCGACCGCGCGCAGCGTCAGCGCGACGGCTGACGCCGGTGTCAGGGACGGGTGGGCGCACAGGAAGTACAGCTGGAGCGTGTCGTCTACGTCCGCGACCTCGCCCGGGCCGGGCGTCGGCTTGGCCTCGGCGCATTCCTCGCGTTGCCGCCGGGAGGAATCGGCGCGAACAGCGTCGAGGAATTTGCGCCAGGCGACGGTGACCAGCCAGCCTTTGGGGTCTCGCGGCGGATCGCCCGGCCAGACGCGCACGGCCTCGATCAGCGCATCCTGCACTGCGTCCTCGGCCGTCGCGAAGTCGGCTCCACGACGGACGAGGATACCAAGCACGTTCGGAATGAGGGTCCGTAGCAGCGCCTCGTCCATCGTGCGTTACTCCGTGATGGCCGGGGACACGCCGTAGAAGGGGCGCAACTCGAGCCACTCGTGGATCGGCTTCCCACCGGCGCCCGGAGCCGCGGACAACTCGCCGGCCAGTTCCAGTGCCCGCTCGTAGCTCTCGACGTCGATGATCATCCAGCCGGCGATCAGGTCCTTCGTCTCCGCGAACGGGCCATCGGTGACCGGTGGCCGCCCCTCGCCGTCGTAGCGGACGAACGTGCCCTCCGGGGAGAGCGCCTGTTCGTTGACGAACTCACCCGTCCCTTCGAGCCGAGCGGCGAAGTCGCGCATGTACTGAATGTGGGCCGAGAACTCTTCCGGCGTCCACTGATCCATCGGCACGTCGTTGACCGCTGCCGGCGCGCCGCGGTAATGCTTGAGCAGCAGGTACCTGGCCATCATCTTCTCCTTCGAGTCGTGCGGTCCGGCTCCATGTGGCCGGGTTCACTCCAAGGACGGAGCCGGCGCCACATTCTCGACATCCGGAAGCGCGTTGATCCAGAACCCGCTTCGGCCAATTACCGATGGGTGGCCACCGAACGGGCGCGCTCCGGCGTCAGGCCGGTCCAGTTGTGGAAAGCGCGATAGAACGAAGTGGGATTGTCGTAGCCGAGCAGGAATGAAATCTCCGCCACCGTCAGGCTTGGGTTCGCCAGGTAGCGCCGGGCCAGTGTTTCGCGGGTCTCGATCCGGACCTGCTGGAAGGTGGTCGCGTCTTCGGCCAGCTTTCGTTGCAGGGTGTGGGGGCTGACCGCCAGCCGGGCGGCGACCCGCTCGATCGACCCATTTCCCGCCGGCAGCGATTCGAGCAGGGCCGCACGGACCCGATCGGCCACCGTCGCCGCCGCCACAAGCTCCGAAAGCCGGGAGCGAAGCTGCGGCTCGAAATAGCCCCACATCGGCTCGTTGGCGGTGAGGAACGGCCGCGTCGCGTCGTCCGCCGAGAAGGCGATCGCCTGGGTTGCCGCCTCGGTTACAGGAACGCCCAGATAGACTCGATAGGCCTCGCCGCTGGCTGGAATGTCGAACGAGGTTGCCCACAGGGGCTGGACCTGCCGCCGGGTGGCGAGCCGGACCAGCGCCACCCAGAACAGCAACTCGGTCATCGCCAGCAACGCCGGTGGGCGAACCTGCGCCGGCCACACGTAGCGAAGCACGGTTTCGCGCGGGGATTGGGTCACGATCACGCGGAGCGGACCGATGAGGTGCTTGTAGGCGGCGATGCGCTGGGCGGCGATGTTGAGGTTCGGACTGCACGCCGCGGCGAAGATCGGCGGGTCGAAGACCTCCATGGAAAACGCCCGGGCGATCCGGATCGGGAGCTCCGGGTCGTTGGCCTCGTCATCCAGCGCCGTCCACAGGGAGAAATACGCATCGAGCGCGAGCCGGCCTGGACCGCCGCCGCCAAGCAGATCGTCCGGCAGCCCGGCCCGGCGCAGGACGTTTCCGGGATTCACGCCCAGATCGGTCATCAGCAGGCCCCAGCCCGGATTGACCACGAACGACATCGCGCGCAGCATCGTTGCTCCTTCGATGTATGGCCACCGCCGGGCCGCGGTCAGCCGGCCCGCATGATCGCGCGGTCGAAGAGGCGGTCCCCACCCCACTTGCGGAGCAGGATCAGGGTCCGGGCGTGCTTGCCCGCCGCGTACCGGCGGCGGGGGCGGCGCGCCGCGAGGGCCTCGGAAATCACGTCGGCAATGACCACCGGCGGCGAGGAGTTCTTCGGCTGGTACGATGTCCGCATGAATTTGGCGACCTTCCGGGCAAGGTCGCCGTACGCGGTGTCACCCGAGCGCTCCAGCATCGGACCCACCAGCACGTCGCCGAATTCGGTGTGGATCAGGCCCGGCTCGACGATGATGACGTCGATCCCGAATGGCGCCAGCTCCAGCCGCAGACAGTCCGACCAGCCTTCCAGCGCGTGCTTGGTGGCGTGATACCACGAGCCGAGCGGCGTGTAGATCTTGCCGCCAACCGACGAGATGTTGACGATCTTCCCGGATCCTTGCTGGCGCATGTACGGCAGCGCCAGTTGGGTGAGCCGCGCCAGGCCAAAGAGGTTGACCTCGAACTGGTAGCGGGCATCGGCTACAGCGGTGTCCTCCATCGCCCCGTACATGCCGAACCCGGCGTTGTTGACGAGGATATCGATTCCGCCCCGATCGGTCGCGATCCGGTTGATGGCGGCCACGATGTCGTCGTCGTTGGTGATGTCCATCCGCAGGGGCGTCGCGCCCAGAGCTTCCAGGTCCGCCATGTGGTCCAGCCGCCGGGCCGCCGGGTAGACCGTGTAGCCATCCTCGAGCAGGCGCCGCGCGGTTTCCTTGCCCATCCCCGAGGAGGCGCCCGTCACCAACACCGTTTTCGTCTTCATGCAGGGTTTCTCCCGTGATTTGGCATGACGCGCCGCGGATCGGCGCTCGTTGCGTCTCCCAACACGATACGCGGCGCCAGGAGGTCGCGTCACTGGCCAAACGCGCCAGATCGCTCGCCAATCGCGCCACCGCCGAGCCGTGCCGAGCGGTTTCCGGTGCACCTCGACATTCCCGGAACGCCCGCCACGTCGCCGGGCACGATTTCTCGTACCTCGAAATGACGGGACTTTGCGGAGCGTCCGGTGTTTAGCCTGACCTCCAACAGGGCCGTGTCCGGAACGATTTCCTACCCTGGACAGCAAAACGGCTGGGGAGTTTCCTCACCAGCCGCTTGGCTCCATCCGAATGTGTTGCGCCGATCGTTCGCCTGACCGTGGTTCCCCTTGCCGGCTCCGGATCGACGGCGATGCGTTCCGCCCCGAACTCTGGAAATCCTAGAACTCGCTGGCAACCCGCTTGAGATTGTCGATGTCGCGCCGGACCACGAAGGTGCGTCCGCTCATGTCGTCCCGCACGTAGCTCAGCGACCGATCGTCCATCCACCGGTAGATCGTCGGGCGGGTCACGCCCAGTTGCTGCGCCGCGTTCCCGATGCTCACCAGCTCGCTCTGGTCATACGCGCGATATTTGGCCAGGGCCAGCATCCGTCCCAGGTCGGTATCCCAAAACGCGCGCGGCACGGAGTAATCCTCCGCCGCGGCGGGCCAGAACAGGAGCTGAAGCACGGAATCGATCGCTTCCAGCACCGGTTCCTTGGGTTCCCGAATCTGGCCACGAGCCAGCCGGGCGAGGCGTAGGAGATCCTGGCCAAGCGGTCCACTGCGAAGCTGATCCAGCGATACCGATCGAAACGACTCAGGGTAAAGCTGAGTGACGAGTCGATGGTGATGGCTGTAAACCAGCTGCAGCGCGTTGTCCATGACCTCCTGGTAGTCTCGGGGCTCGGACTCCACGATGACTCCTTTCAGGTCCGATAGTTGCTCTCCGCAACCTCGATGTGACGCGGCGATCAGGGTGTACGGATCGAACTGTACGGTCGGATTGTACGTTGCGGCAATATCGTGTGTCAACAATGAACGTACCGAATCGCCAGCGTGACTGGCAGTCACCATCGACCGGTTTCAGGCCGGATTCATGGGCTTCCGGACGCCCCTGCGCCACGCTTAACGACAGCGGCGCGCCCAGCCTGGACGCGCCGCAGGAGATGGTGTTCGCTACCCTTCGGATCAGCTGCCGGTGGTCATCCCCCGGATCGCCAGGCCGACGATGAAGAGCGCCACCAGGCTGTAGAGCAGCAACCCCTGCCTGGGCGCCTTGTCCCGCACGTATGACCAGACGAAGGGCAGCACGAGCGCCGCCGTGAATCCGTAGAGCAGGTGGACGAGATCGTTGGGCCGCTCGTCGAACACGAACAGCACCATCCCCAGGGCGCCCTGGATCACGACCAGCGCCTGGCCGATGATCAGGATGCCGGCGATGTTGCCGCCGAGCTGGCCCCCACGCGCGAATTCGATCAGCCCCCAGACGCCGGCCACCACGAAGAAGAGGATGACGGTCGTGGCCAGGCGATCATGAAAGAGGGAAACCACATTCATCGGTGGGGTTGCTCCGGGGTGCGGGGGGCCGGCCACGATGCCGTGCGATCGTCCCGGGTACACGCAAAGTATAGCGAGCTGGATTATGCCAATCGGGCGCCCGGACCCTATCGCTCGACGGGGCTAGAGCATCGCGTCGAGCGCGAGCTGGGTCGCCAGCGGCGGCGGGGGAGCCGGCCGCCAGTCTCCATCTTTCCGAACGGCGGACGGCGTCCAGATCGGCCCGGCCGTGAGCCGGGGGAGAGGCGTCACGTCGAGCGCCAGACCGGCGTCCGCCAGCGCCGTCACGGTCGCCTGGCGGGCCGCATCGGGGTCGTTGTTG
>JBGTNF010000305.1:0-2373 GCA_041743205.1 Thermomicrobiales bacterium
CTGGGCGTCGTTGCCGAACAGGCTAGCCGCGCCGATACCGACCACCGCCGCCCCGGCTGCCCCGGCGCCCACGACGATCAACTGGCGGCGATTCACCGGCGCCTGTGGGGAGAGTGACGATTGCGGGGTAGTGCGTTGGACCATTCATCTCGCCTGCGCTGCCTCCCCCGGGCGGTGCTGGCACGCGCACCCGATGGGACAGTGGATAGGTAGGAGTATTTGGAGGGGATACGCGTGACGAACGCAGGGTATCGACATCGAACGCTCACCCAGCCGTGAACGCCCGTGTTCGTGAATGATGGTAGTGGAGATCGCCACCCCGGCGCAACGCGGCAGGCTTGTCGCTGGGGATGGGCATCCAGCATGGTCTCGTAGGGGAGGGCTAGCGAGCCGCAAAGGGCACCTTCGCCACCCTGTTCTTGCCCGCGTATGCCCTCCCGCCCGGCCCCGGGACAGCCAAGCCCCCGATTCCTGGCCAGATTCGGGCAGACACGACCTCACGGGAGGGCATACACGAGCAAGCTGTCGTCGCGCAAAATGGGTTCACGGCTCGCTAGCCCTCCCCTACACGATCCGAAAAAACGTGAACCCCCGAACGATGGGCATTACCCCAATGATCGCTAATCACCCGTCTCATCCCGCACCCGCGCTACCCCAGCGCGTCGGCCCGGATGTCCTCGACCGTCCCGGTCGCGTCACTCACACGCCAGGAATCGGCGAGGTTCCGGCCTACGCGCTCGAGCGTCACCGCCAGCGTTTCGTTCCCCGCATCGATGTGCTCGAACGCGACCCCGTTGTCCTCCAAGTACGCTTCGAACAGTTCGAGCTGGGCCTGGCGATGGACTTCCGCCGATTGGGTCGAGATCAGGATCAACGGCACGTCCACCACCGCCGCGAACGTCGCCGGGGTACGCAGCGCGAACTTGTCCGGATTGGTCAGGGGCATGCCGTAGTTGGCGCTCACCCAATTTCGCCAGGCGGGTTCGGCCTCGCCAAGCTCGATCGCCCAGTCGGTGATCGGATCGATCGCGACCACGGTCGAATAGATGCCGGGCCGGGCGCCGGCCGTCAGCAGCGCCAGCGTGCCGCCAAACCCAACCCCGACCAGGGCCAGCCGGGCGGCATCGATATCGTTCGATTCACCGAGGCCGTAGCCGGCCTCGGCGATGTCCGATGTCTCGATCTCGCTGGCTGCCAGGTCGGCCAGGTCCTGCTCGATCGCCTTGCCAAATCCGGTCGAGCCATGCAGCAACGGGGTGAACACGGAGGGGCCGGTGCTGGCCAGGGCCTGTTCCTCGAGGGTGAACTCGCCCCGGCGGATCGCCAATGGCCCATCGGGGAGGTAGACGATGCCCGGCGTTGGCTCGTCCGTGCCCTGCGTCCGGTAGAGCATGCCGGAGAATTGCTCCTCCTCGCCAATCGCGAATTCGAACGGGACCGGGTGCCGGAGCGTGACACCAGCTGTCGAGATCTCGTCCGGCACGCGCACCGGCGATCGGTCTGCCGTGGCCAGGTTGTCCTGGGCCAGGAACCCGAATGGCTTTTGGGGAGCGCTGAAGCCATAGATGACGCGCTTGTCCTTGAGCCAGCGCGGGGCGTAGACCACCCCCTCGCTGGGATCGAGGGCAACCGCCCCGGAGGCGTGCAGCCCGCGCTCGCAGCAGACCGTGGCGAATCCTTCGGAGCGCACGTAGACCAGGCGCGCCTCGGTGGGGTGGAAACGCGGCTCGGTCTTGTCGCCCGATTCCCTCGTCACCGCCCAACCGGCCTTGTTGTCGGCGTTGAGGACCGAAATCGAGAGCCAGTCGCCATCCTGGGTGACGTACGCCACGAGGTTGCGCCCGGCAACCCAATCCAGGGAATGGCGCACCGCGCTCGCTTTGAGGCCGGTCAGGTCGGTGAGCTCACCGGTTTCCGGCGAGTACACGAAGATGTCGGCCTGTTCCAACCCCTCGCTGCGTTGCCGGGTGAAGGCCAGGAACCGTCCATCGCGGGACCAGACCGGCTCGCGGTCGTCGCGCGCGCTCCAGGTCAGGAGATCGGCAATCGTCGGCTCGTCGCCGATCGCGGTGGCCAGGGCGATCGTATCGCGGCGGTCGCGGTTGCTAACGAAGGCGATGATATTGCCATCGGTCGACCAGCGCGGCGACCGCTCGGATCCGGGGCCCCACGTCAGGAGCCGTGGCGCGCGCACCGGCTCCGTGGCAAGTCCGGCCGGAACCGGCTCGACCTCCGGGGCGTCCGTCACGGGACCGGGATCGTCGATGGTGCCCGTACTCTCGGCATCCGGTACTTCCGTGCGCAGGCTGGCTGCCTCATCGGCGGCATCGCCCACCACATCGGCGGCGGCGGTGATCGTGTCGGCGGGCGCGG
>JBGTNF010000306.1:0-4114 GCA_041743205.1 Thermomicrobiales bacterium
TTCAACAGCCGCCAGATCTTCACCGCCGAGTGGGAGGAGCTCTGGCTCCGCTACCTCGTCGCCCGCTACGACGCCTTCGGCAGCGTCTGGTTCTGGCAGTTGCAGAACGAGTACGAGTATTACCCGAACGGCGACTGGCACTACGCGAGTGACGGCGTCGCCGACCGCTGGGCGATGCGGATCGGCCACCTGGTGCGCCGCCTCGGTCCGCACGGGCACATCGTCGCCATCCACAACGGCCCGGCCAGCCCGTCGTTCGGGACGAGGTTTGCCAGCGATCCCGAGGTGATCGACACCGTCATGTTCCAGACCTGGGGCACGACCGGCGAAGGCGACGGCTGGCTGGCGGCCGGCATCGAGGACGTGATCGACGCCAGCCTCGGCGACTGGCCCGGCAGCGCCGTGCTGGCCGAGTGGGGCTACGAATTCAACCCGGACCTGCCGCCGATGATGCTCGGCCACGAATGGTGCGACGCCGACCACACCCGCCGGGGGGCCTGGCGCGGCGCGATGCGCGGGCTCGGCATCATCCACGGCTTCGAGAACTCGTGGGGCCCGTTCGCCATCCTCGATCAGGACCAGCCGGGGCTCGACCATCTGATCCACATCCGGCGCTTCTTCACGGAGATCGCCCCGTTCGCCACGCTCCAGCCGGCTGCCGGCCTCGCCACGGGCGACGAGCGCACCGGCCACCGTCCGTTGACCCTGGCGACGCCGGACCAGGACGTGGTCGTGATCTACCTGGCGACCGGCGGCGGCGTTTCAATGTCGGACATCGACGGACGGTACGCCGTCGAGTGGTTCGACCCGCGTTCGGGCAAGCTCACGACCGGATCGACCTGGGAGGGCGGACCGCTAAGCCCACCGTCGCCGCCAACCGGCGACCGCCCCGACGACTGGACGCTCGTCCTCCGGAGGCAATAGGGCTTGGACAATGCCCTTCTTAATCGTCATCCCGAGGTGCCCCTGCGGTCTGCGAGGGATGACGGTTGGGTGGAAAGTGGGATCCCCGAAACTCCATTCACGTCAGGTCTCGTTGCTCACTTCGTAGGCAAAAGCGCATCTTTCGACCTTGCCGCCTATGGCTTGCGAAAAGGCCTTCCGCTCGACGGCAAATGTGCCCTTGTAAATCCCTCGTCGTCGGGATGACAAAGGGCGAGGGTCGGCGCCTGGGAATGCGCCTGGCCCAGGTTGCTACGTGGTTCGATCCACGGCTTCGACCTGGCCGGAGGCGGCCGATCGGGCGGCGGCTTCCATCAGCGCGATGCTGCCAAGGTTATTGCGCGCCGAGGTTTCCGGCTCCTCACCCGTTTCGATCGCCTTTGCGAACGCCACCAGGCCTGCCGAGCGGCCCCAGAACCTTGGCTGCACCAGCCGCACCTTTTCCTCGTCCTTGCCGACCGGCCGGACCGTGACGCGGTCGCCCGCGGCTCCGGCGTCGGCGCCCGCGCGGCTGGTGAAGAAGACGTTGGCCTTCTCGCACTCGAGGTTCCACTCGCCGGCCCAGTGGGTGGGCCGGTCCGGACTGATCCAGCTGCCGCGGTAGGCGACGATCAGCCCGCCCTCGAACTCGATCGTGATCGCGGCGCCGCCTTCCTCCTCGAACCGGCTCCAGGCGGAATCGGTGACGCGGGCGTAGACGTTGACGGCGTCCCGCCCCAGGATCAGCCGCATCAGGTCGAAGTGATGGATCGCCATGTCGTAGATGAGCGGGTGCGTGAACTGGTAGTGCCGGCTGTTGCCGACCGGCTGCGAGTTCGACCACTTCCGGAAATCGACCCGCACCGTGCCGACCGGGCCGTACTCGTTGTCAGCGAGGATTTGGGCCGCCTTGCGCACCGCCGGGTAGTGCCGATACTGCTGGCTCACCATCAGCGTGCGGCCGGTCCGTTCGGCCACCGCGATGCCGAGCCGCGCCTCGTCCACCGACACGGCGAACGGCTTTTCGCACAGCACGTGCTTGCCGGCTTCCATTGCCTCGATCGCCAGTGGCACGTGCGCCACCTGAGGCGCTGTCACCAGCACGGCGTCCGACTCCACCCTGGCAAAGGCTTCCTCGATCGAGGTGAAGCAACGATCCGCCGGCAGGTCGAGCCGCTTGCGGGCGGCGTCCAGCGTCGGCTCGTGGGCATCGACCCAGGCCACTCGCTCGAACTGGCTGACTGGGGGGATCGCGTTCATCTCCCAATCCTGACCCCAACCCCCAAGACCGACATGGACCAATTTGACTGTCACGTTCACTCCTGTTCGGCGCCGCGGTTTGCCCCCGACGCCCTCGCCATGCATATCGAAGGGGGATCATACCGTTCCCGGCGCCGCAGCGCGACAGTTCACTCCGGGCAAGGTCGCCAGAGCGGCTTTTCCCAAAGCCAATGCGGCCAATCCCGGGTAAGATTCCCGAAGCTCGATCGTCGCCGGACAAGCGTCCGGCGGCCAGAACCACAGGGAGACGACCACCATCATGGCCAGCACCACCGCAGGTAAAACCAACGTCGGCATCGTCGGCGCCGGCAACATTTCGGAGATCTACCTCAAGAACCTGACGACCGTGTTCGGCAATGTCAACGTGGTCGGCATCGCCGACATCATGGTCGATCGTGCCCAGGATCGTGCCAGCAAGTTCGGGGTTGGGGCCTTCTCGGTCGAGGACCTGCTGGCGCATCCCGATATCGAGATCGTCGTGAACCTCACCATTCCCGCGGCCCACGCCCAGATCGCCAGCGAGGCGATCGCCAACGGCAAGTCGGCCTACAACGAGAAGCCGCTCGCGATCAACCGCGAAGACGGCAAGCGCCTGCTCAGCGAAGCCGCCGCCAGGGGCGTGCTGGTCGGCTCGGCGCCGGACACCTTCCTCGGCGGGGGGCTGCAGAGCGCCCGCAAGTACCTCGACGAGGGCGTCATTGGCGACCCGGTCGCGGTCAGCGCCCAGATGCTCGGCCACGGCATGGAATCCTGGCATCCGGACCCTTTCTTCTTCTTCCAGCCGGGAGCCGGACCGCTCTTCGATGTCGGCGTCTACTACGTGCAGGCGCTGGCCTCGATCCTGGGGCCGGTGGCGCGCGTCTCGTCGCTCTCGCGGGCCAGCTTCCCGGAGCGGGTGGTCGGCAGCGGCCCGAAGACGGGCGACGCGATCCCGGTCAACACTCCCACCCACATCATGTCGTCGATCCAGTTCGAGAACGGCGTGGTCGGCAACCTCGGCGCCTCGTTCGACGTCTGGGAAACGAACCACTCGACGCTGGTGATCTACGGCTCCGAGGGCACCCTGCGGCTGCCGGACCCGAACACGTTTGGGGGACCGATCCAGTTGCTCAAGGCCGGCGCGAAGGAGTGGACCGACCTGCCGCTGACCTACGGCAATACGGAAAACAGCCGCGGCCTCGGCGTATGGGACATGGCGCACGCCCTGCAAACGGGCGAGAAAGCGCGGGCCAGCGGCGAGCTCGGCTACCACGTGCTGGACATCATGGTTTCCGTGCTGCAATCCGGCGACGAGGGCCGTCACGTCGATGTCGAGAGCACAGTCGAACGCCCGGCCAGCCTGCCACAGTAGCCCGCGTTCCTTCGAGGGCCGGCGCTGTGCTCGCCCTTTCGTCAATCTCGTAGGGGCCGGCCTGTGTGCCGGCCCGCACTCACCAAGGACATGCCACTCATGAGCGGCACAGCGGCGAATCCGGTTTCGGTCGGGATCATTGGCGCCGGCGTCATCTCCGACATCTACCTCTCCAACCTCACGACCCGGTTCGACAACGTCCGGGTCGTGGCTATCGCCGACCTGATGGCCGAGCGGGCCCGGGAACGGGCGGCGAAGTACGGCGTGGCCGCGATGACGGTCGATGAACTTCTCGCCGACCCCGGCGTCGAGCTCGTGGTCAACCTCACCATCCCGCTCGCGCACGCCGAGATCGCGCTTGCCGCGGTCGCCGCCGGCAAGTCCGTGTACAACGAGAAGCCGTTGACCGCGACCCGGGAGCAGGGCCGGGAATTGCTCGAACAGGCCGCCGCCAACGGCGTGCTGGTCGGCGGCGCACCGGACACGTTCCTCGGCGGCGGACTGCAAACGGCCCGCGCGCTGATCGACGATGGCGCCATCGGCCAGCCGATCGCCGCGACC
>JBGTNF010000307.1:0-10266 GCA_041743205.1 Thermomicrobiales bacterium
CGTCAAATCCTGAGCGTGCCGAACGCTTGACGACGCCGGAAGTGACCGGCACTATCGAATGAAGCGGCGTGATTGATCGGTCGCCAGGCCAATCCTGGCAGCACGGCTCGGGAGCACACGATGAAGTCGGTGAGTCAGGAATTCAAGGAATTTCTTCTTCGTGGGAACGTGATCGACCTGGCCGTGGCGGTGGTGATCGGAGCCGCGTTCGGGACAGTGGTAACGTCGATCGTCGAAAACCTGATCATGCCCCTGATCGCGGCGATCGGCGGCCAGCCGGATTTCTCGGAAATCGGCTTCACGATCAACGACTCGCTGTTCAGCATCGGCAACATCATCAACGCGGTGGTGTCGTTCCTGATCATCGCGGCGGTGATCTTCCTCTTCGTGGTCAAGCCCACCAACCTGCTCATCGAGCGTGCGCGGCGCGAGCCGACGCCGGACCCGACGACCAGGAAGTGCCCGGCCTGCATCTCGGAAGTGCCCGTTGCGGCAACCCGCTGCGCGTTTTGCACCTCGGAGTTGCCGCCGGCCACAGCGGCGGAAGCCAACCAGCCGGCCTGACAGAGTCTCGGAGGACACGGCAGCGACTCGGTCCCACGTAACTTCGGGCTGGTCGAGAAGTCTCATGCCGGTGCGACAGGGACGGCGCCTACACGTGAGAGCTTGCGCCAATTGGCGCTGACCACGCTTCAGCCGCGCGGGCGGCAGCGACGCGGGCCTGGCTCGACCGCCCCCTGGATTGGGCCGCCCACCCCTCGGGCAGCCAGCCATCCGCCCGGTTGGCGCTATTCCTGAATCCAGACTCTTGAATCATCGCCAGGCCGGTCCTCGTATTCAGGGGCCGGCCTGGCTGCGTTCCAAGGCCACTAGCCCTTGAGGGTAGTCCATCCCAAGACTATCTTTTCCACCTTCGTCCCACCCCCCTCCATTGCAGTCATCGGCTCCGGCGTGGCCGCCAAATCCGCGTGGTAGTCTCGGGCCATGCCCAACCCTGCCCCGGGCCTGACATCGACGATCGCCAAGGAGTTCGCCATGACGCGTCCAGTTAATCGACGTTCCTTCCTTGCCGCCGGAGCCGGGCTTGCGGCGGCCGCTACCGTTGGAGGCCGGACAGCATTCGCTCAAGGCACGCCCGAAGCCGCAGGCGCCGTCGTTCCCCCAACGACTGACACCTCCGTCAGCGGACGGATCCGCTACCAGATCGTGCCCAGCGGCCCGAACGACGTCAACGTGCTGCAGGAGTTTTTCGACACGACGTTTCGGGAGACCTACGCCGACCTCGAAGTCGTCGTCGAACCGGCGCCCAGCGGCAGCGGCGACCCGCTGCTCGCCTCGATGGTCGCCGGGGATGCCCCGGACATCATCGACACCTGGACCAGCCGCGCGACACCCTACATCGACGCCGACCAAATCCTCGATCTCAAGCCCCTGGTCGATCGCGATTTCAGCGCCGACGCGCTCGCCGATTTCTTTCCCTGGGTGCTGGATGCCCAAACGCTCGAATCGGGATTGCAGTGGGGCATGCCCCGCTACGTCAACATCATCGTGCTTTGGTACAACAGGTCGATGCTGGAAGACGCCGGCGTCGCCGAGCCGGACGACAGCTGGAACCAGGATACCTACCGTGATGCGGTGCTCGCGCTGACCCAGAAGCAGGGTGATCGCACCCGCGTTTACGGCGGGCACATCCCTGCCTTCGCCTACAACCGGTTCTCCCACAAGGTAGAGCAGTGGGGAGGCCGAGTCGTCGATCCCGAGGACAACACCCTTGCGACCTTCGATTCCGCCGAGGGGCAGGCCGCAGCCGAATGGCACCGGCAGCTCATGGTCGATGAGCAGGCGATCACCGATCCCCAGTTCCTGACGACGGGCGGTGGCACGGCCGGCGTCGCGGGGGCCCTGGCCAACTTCGGGGCGGCCCGCATCGCGACCGTTGAGGAAGGGTTCTATCCCTTCGCCTATGCCGACGCGATCGGCGAAAACTTCCCATTCGCGGTTGCGCCGCCGCCGGCCGGCCTCGCCGGCCGTTCGATCTCCGGATCGGCCGATGGTTTCAGCATCTGGGCTGGGACACCGAATCAGGACGCGGCCTGGGAAGTCGTGAAGTACGCCTCCGGCCCCGATTTCCAGCGGGCGCTCGTCGGCTTGACCGGGTATCTGCCCGTGCGCCGATCGGTCCTTCCTGATTACCTCCAGATCGTGTCCGAGAGCCGGCCTCAACTGGCCGAGGCCAACCTGCAAGTAGGCATCGACCTCCTCGAGAACGGCGATCCGCACGAACGGCCCCTGTTCGCGAAGGATGCCGAAGCCGAGCAGCTCATCGACGCCGGACTCGAGCGGATCTTCGTCGTCGGCGACACGCCGGTCGACTACCTGGTCGAGCTGGCCGCTCAGGTCACCGAAGCGATGCGCGCCTGACCGGACCGGGCAGGGTCCAGTCGTAGAAATCTCGATGGGTCACTTGGGGACGCCGTTCACGGCGTCCCCCTTGGTGAAAGGGGGCCGCGTGGCCAAGACGACGCCATACCCCGGTCCTGAAGAGCCACGTTCCCGGCGGCGGCTTTCCCAACGGGCCAACGAGGAGTTGTGGGCGTACATCTTCATCAGCCCCTGGCTGATCGGATTCGTCATCTTTACCGCCGGGGCGATGACGTATTCGCTGGGTGTTTCCTTCTGGGAAACCAATTTCCTCAACCGGAACGAATTCGTGGGGCTCGCCAACTACGAGCGCATGATCGATGACGAGTTGTTCTGGAAATCGGTCCGGGTCACGTTCCTGTACACGGGCCTGACGGTTCCCCTTTCGACCATGCTTGCCCTCGGCATCGCCTTATTGCTCAATCAGAAGCTCAAGCTGTCCTCATTCCTGCGCACCATCTATTACCTGCCGGCGCTCGTGTCCGGCGTTGCCGTGGCGCTGGTGTGGGGCTGGGTGCTCGACGAGACCGACGGCTTGCTGAACAACCTGCTGCTGCTGGTGGGCGTGAACGGCCCGCGCTGGCTGGGTTCCGAGGAATGGGCAGTGCCGAGCCTGGTCCTGATTTCGCTGTGGGGCACGGGCACCAACATGCTGCTCTACCTGGCTGGGTTGCAGGGCATCCCGACCGAGCTCAAGGAAGCCGCCCGGATCGACGGCGCCGGACCGTTCCGGACCTTCTTCAACGTGACCGTGCCGTTGCTCACGCCAACGATCTTCTTCAACGTCGTGCTCAATGTCATCGGTTCGTTCCAGGTCTTCGATCAGGCGTTCGTGCTCACCGGCGGCGGGCCGAACAACGCGACCCTGACGATGGTGAAGTATCTCTACCAGCGCGGCTTCGGCGAGTACGGCGAATTCGAATTCGGCTACGCCTCGGCGATCGCCTGGGCGTTGTTCGCGATTATCTTCTCGTTCACGATCATCCTCATCCGGTCGCAATCGCGCTGGGTGCATTACGAGGGAGGGCTGCGGCAATGACCTCGATGCTTCCCAAGGTTTCGAGGGGTCGGCCAACGCCAGCCTCCGAGATCCGGACATCGCGCTGGGCGCGGTTGCGTCCGGGACACTGGTTGGGGCGTCTCCTGCTCTACGCCACGGTGTTGATCGGGGCGGCGGCCTTCGCCTTGCCGTTCTTCTGGATGATCTCGACGTCGTTCAAACCGGAAAACGAGGTGTTCGCGTATCCACCACAATGGATTCCCTCGACGATCACGTTCGAGGGATACACCGAACCGTGGCGGGCGCTGCCGTTCGCGTCGTTCTATCAGAACACCATCGTGATCGTGGTCATCAACATCGTGGCCCGCTTGTTCACTTGCTCGCTGGCGGCGTTCGCTTTCGCGCGAATGCGCTTTCGGGGCCGGAACATCCTCTTCCTGCTCGTGCTGGTGACGATGATGCTGCCGGGCCAGGTCACGCTGATCCCGCTCTACCGGTTGTGGAGCGAGCTGGGCCTGGTCAACACCATCGGTCCGCTTACCATTCCGGCGCTCTTCGCCGGCCAGGGGGCCGGGGCGTTCACGATCTTTCTGATGCGGCAGTACATGATGACGATTCCGGTCGATCTCGACGACGCGGCCAAACTCGACGGCGCGAGCTGGTTCCGGGTGTACTGGAACATCGTGCTGCCGATGAGCGGCCCTGCCCTGGGCGTGGCCGCGATCTTCACGTTCACTGGCGAATGGAACGCATTTTTGGAACCGCTCATCTATCTCAGCAGCTTCGAGAACTACACGGTCCCGCTTGGGTTGGCCCTGCTCAACGGACAGCGACGGCTGTCGTATTCGTGGACGATGGCCCAGACGCTGCTGAGCATCCTGCCGGTGGTCACGATCTTCTTCTTCGCCCAGCGGCGTTATATCCAGGGCATCGTCATCAGCGGCGTCAAGGGGTAGCGCCGCGTCTTGGCCTCACCGGGTAGGGGAGCACCTTGTGTGCTCCCGTGTGTCCGCGACCCGGTAGCTGCGGGAGCACACAAGGTGCTCCCCTACCTATATTGTTGCGCTATGGTGAGAAATGTGCCTCACCCGTCGTCCGGGAACTGGATGCCGTAGGGCCGGCTGGCATAGTCGTAGAGGTAGGCCGCGAAATCGCGCCGGGCCTCGTCGGTGATGCCGCGGCTCTCCGCCTTGATTTCGGAAAACTGGATCATGAACGTCACGTCGCCGTTGCGGTAGAAGAAATAGAGGCTCCACCGCTCGTCTCGCTCCAGCAGCGTGAAATCGCTCGTCAACGACGCCTGGTGCTCGCGGAGGTGGGCGTAAGCGTGTTCCAGGTTGTCGACGACGAACCCGATGTGATGCCAGGACGAGGGGCGGTCGGGAGCGAGCGGTTCGTCCGACCCGGCGTCGAAGAGGAACAGGGCGGTCGGTCCGGTCGCCAGCACCGTCAGGTGCGCGTCGTCGCGCATGACCATCATGCCCACCACGCTGCTGAAGAACTCGCGGGCGCTGGAACGGTCGGCGACCGACACCGCGAGGTGGTCGAACCCGATCGTTTTCCAGGGTCCCGCGGCGCCGGCGATCGGCGCGGAACTGGTCACGATATCGGTGGAGCCGAAGTGGTCCTGGATCTGGCCGACGAAGTTGTCCGCGAAGATTTCATCGCCTGCCGGAGAATGAAACGTCAGGCGGCATCCAGCCGTATACTTCGGTGGCAGCGCCTCGTGGAAGGCCTGGTGGACGATGTGGCCGCGTGCGGCGCTGATTTCGTACACGCTCCCATCCAGCAGGAATCGCACGGTGGCGCGTTCTTCGGCGCGGGATACGGTCATCGACGGTCTCCTGATGCATCGGCCATAAGCTGCCGCGTGCCCTGCACACGTCCGGATCATGGAACCATGCCCGGTCGCGCCTCGTCCAACCAGCACCACCGGAACCTGCGAAATGCCGTCTCGACCTAGTGAACCATTCCGAAGGAGCATCGATGCCTGATCACATGGATTTTTCCAACGAGCGGACGACTCCGCGCCGGATCACGTCGCTGATCGTTGCCGCCGATCGCCACCTGCGCAAGGTCGTGATGGCGTCGATGTTGCTCGTGGCGATCGGGGCCGGCATTGGCATCGACCGCCTGGTGCTGGAATTCACGCCCGCCGGTGCTCAGAGCGAAGAAGAATTGGCCGAACTGGAATCGTTCCAGATCCTCGAGGAAACCTACAATATCATTCGCGAAGACTACGTATTGTCGGAAGATTTCACTGAGGAAGACCTGATCTACGGCGCCAGCCGGGGCATGGTCGACGCCCTTGGCGACGAGGGCCACTCACGATTCCTCGATCCGGAAGAAGCCGAAGCGTTCGAGCTTTCCTCCCGCGGCGAGCTGGTCGGCATCGGCATTCAGGTCGACACCGAACAGGTGCCGCCGCGCGTCATCATGCCGATCCAGAACTCCCCGGCGTTCGAGGCCGGAATCCAGGCCGGCGACCTGATCCTGTCGATCGACGGCGTTCCGACCGAAGAGTTCGCCGACGGCGAGGAGTCGATCAACGCGATTCGCGGCGAAGAGGGCACCGACGTCACCATGGAGCTCATCCATGAGGGCGAGGTCGAATCCTACGAAGTCACCCTCACCCGGGCGCGAATCACGGTCGAGTCGATTTCATGGGCGATGCTGCCGGACGACGTGCTTTGGGTCCGGATTTCCGAGTTCTCGAGTGGCACCACCGAGGGCCTGAAAGCCGCGCTCGCGGACGGCAAGGCCCAGGGCGCCCAGGGCGTGATCCTCGATCTCCGCGCCAACCCGGGCGGTCTGGTGTTCGAGGCGATCGGCGTCGGGTCGCAGTTCCAGCCGGATGGATCGGTTCTCTTCCAGGAGCAGGATTCCGAAGGGGAGATGCGCGAGGTCAGCACCGTCGGTTCGTCCGGCGAGTGGCAGGAAGGGCCTCTCGTGGTCCTGATCGACGGCGATTCCGCCTCAGCCGCCGAGATCACGTCGTCTTCGATCGAGAACAACGACCGCGGCATCCTCATCGGTCAGCAAACGTTCGGCACTGGCACCGTCCTCCTGCCGATGGAGTTGAGCGACGGGTCGACCGTACTGATTGGCACCGAACTGTGGCTCACGGCCGATGGCGAGGTGATCTGGAAGGAAGGCGTGCCGCCGACCATCGAAATCGCCAACGAGCCCGGCGTGCAGGTGACGCTGCCCTTCACCTACGATGACAACGAGGTGTCCAGCGATCAATTCGCCGAACTCCAGGATGACCAGCTGCTGGCCGCGTTCGATGAGATCAGCGGGCAGATTTCGGCCGAATCCGACTAGGTTTCCGACGCACTTCGAGGGCCGCAAGGGCCGCTCCGGATATCCGGGGTGGCCCTTCTGTGAGACATGCCCCGCTGCGTCATACACGGTGCGGCGTGGTATGGTTCGACTGGATCGACGGGGATTATCGCGTCCCCGAGATCACCAGATCGTGCCGTTCAGACGTCGGGAACGCCTGCGGGTCCCGCACTGCAAGGAGATAGGCGCCGGCATGATCTCAGTGGAATCATGGCCAGAATCGGCCGTGAAAATGTGGACCCTGACCCAGCGATTCCAGAAGTTCATCGTGGTCGGCGCCATCGGGCTTCTCGTCAATCAGCTGGGACTGGCCGCCCTGCACGGCGTGTTCGGGATCGATATTCCCATCGCCTCTCCCTTTGCGATTTTGGCCTCCATGGGCGTGACATTCTTCCTCAATGAAGCCTGGACCTGGCATGACCGCGGCCGCGGGCGCGTATTCCACCGCGCGATGTCCTACGTGCCGATCAACATTGGCGGCCTGGTAATCAATTGGGCAGTGCTCACGTTTCTCCACGACACGTTCGACATGCACTACCTGATCGCCAACCTGTTCGGGGCTGCCCTGGCGGCAGTCTGGAACTTCATCCTCAATAACGCCATTACCTGGCGTGCCTGACTCGCGGTTGCCGACCGCTCGCCCGACGCTCCACGGTTCGCAATTGATTAACCGTCGTGAGCCATTTCCGGACGGGGACTGATCACCGCTGTGTGGTATAACCATTGGCGTTATCGTCGCCCAAATCCATGGGCGGCTTGCCATGCCCCACGCGCCCAGGCCACTCACCTGCGTTGAATTCGACGCACGCCCACGGGCAATTCCATGCAAGCCCCGTCAGCCCCGTCAGCCACGAACGCGCAGGAAGGAATCCCAGCACATGCAGAACGGCCACACCTCGAATGGAGCGGGCGCCCGGACATCGAACGAGCCCCGCAATATCATCATGGGCGCCGGTCCGGCGGGACTCTGTTCCGCCTATGTGCTGAGTAAGGCAGGAGCCAACGCGACGGTCGTCGAATCCGCCCCCTTCGTTGGTGGTCTGGCCCGGACGATTCGCCGGGACACCGAGAACGGCGAATTCAAGTTCGATATCGGTGGGCACCGCTGGTTCACGAAGAACGAAGATCTCAACGAGCTCTTTCGTGAGGTGGTGGCCGACGAGCTCCTCTGGGTTAACCGGATCAGCCGCATCTATTTCGACGGCAAGTTCATCGACTACCCGTTGAAGATCGGCAGCGCCCTGAAGGCGGTCGGCCCGGTCACCGCCGCGCGCGCAGTACTGGACTACGGGCGAATCCGCGTCAAACAGCGCGTCAAGTCATCCGACGTCAAATCGATGGAAGACGCCTACATCAACCAGTACGGCGAAACCCTCTACAAGCTCTTCTTCCAGGCCTACTCCGAGAAGGTATGGGGACTGAAGTGCGACCAGCTCTCGGGCGATTGGGTGAGCCAGCGCACCAAGGGCATGTCCCTGGTCACCGCGATCAAGGACGCGATCATCCCCTCCAAGGGCGAGGTCGTCAGCCTCATCGAACAGTTCATGTACCCGCGTGACGGGTTTGGCCGCTTCTCGGAACGGATGGCTGATTCGATTGCCGCCGCCGGCAACGAAATTCGCTTGAAGAACGCGGTCGAGCGGATCGTGCTCGACGGCAACCGGGTCAAGGGCATCCGTGTCCGCACCGAGAACGGGCCCGAGTTCATCGAGGGCGACAATTTCATCTCGTCGATCCCGTTCACGGTGCTCGTCAAGATCATGGAACCGGCCGCGCCTGCCGATGTGATCGCCGCCGCCGATACGCTGACCTTCCGGGACATCATCACCGTCAACCTGATGATCAAGAAGCGGCAGGTCACCCCGGACACCTGGCTCTACGTCCACGACCGCAACATTCTCTTCGGCCGCTTCCACGAGCCCAAGAACTGGAGCCCGGCGATGGTGCCGAGCGATGAATACACGTCGCTCGTGATCGAGTTCTTCTGCACCAGGGGCGACCACATCTGGAACATGAGCGACGAGCAGCTCGTCAACCAGTCGGTCAAGCACCTGGTCGAGGATCTCGATTTCGTGCGGCCCGAGGAAGTCCTGGGCGGCTTCACCTTGCGCGCCACCAAGGCCTACCCGGTCTACGATCTCGAGTACCAGGAACCGCTGCTCAAGATGAAGAATTACATCCAGAGCATCGAGAATCTCCAGTACATTGGGCGCGGCGGCTCGTTCCGCTACAACAACACCGATCACTCGATCGAAACCGGCATGCTTGCCGCCCGCAACCTCCTCGGCGAACGGCACGATCTCGAACGGGTCAACGCCGACGAGGAGTACCACGAGATCAAGCGCAGCAACGCCGCCGCAACCGTTGTCTAGCGTCTTTCCGGCAGCCGCGTGCGTTCACGGGCATCCGGTCTTCTCGCCAGCGAGGGTACGATGGACGATCCACGGCTGACCGAATCGAACTCGCAGGTCCCGGAGTCGAGCGGCGAGCCAGCAACGCCGGGTCGCCGGAGCGTGTTGCGAACGGTGGTCTGGGCAGTCGTGTCGGTCGCGTTTCTCGGGTATCTCGCGTTCGGCTCGGTCCAGGCCCGGATCTGGCGTTTCGGTGAACTCGAAATCGAACCGAAATCGATCCTCGGCGTCTGGCGTGTCCAGGCCCAAAGCCTTCCGGACGTCTCCAACGGCTGGCTCCTCGAAGTGGCGTTCAACAGCTCGGCGATCGTGGTGGTGCTGTGCGTCGTCCTCCTGATGCGCTACCTCCTGCTCGACGCTGGCGACGAATCGGCGGCGATGGAGTCCGATCCGTCGTGATCGAACCCGTCACTTCTCGCCCCGGCCACAATTAATGTCCCCATCCTCGATGACTGAACCCACACCAGCTGACCTCGGCGCAGATCATCGCCGGGACTGGCGCCTTACAGGCGCCGCCGCAATCTCCCTGGCGCTCCTCGCCGTGTGGGTCATCTGGCAGTTCGGCGGCTTCGACCTGATGAACACCGTCACGCTGGACGGTCGCGGCCAATCGGTTGCCAACACCTTCGCCACGGTCGATCACCCATTCCATGCGGTCCGTGCCGAGACCCTCCTACGAAGCCTCCGTGACGGCGAGTCGCTGCGCTGGATCGCGCATCACCAGGGCGGGTACCCGGTGGAGTTCTACCCGCTTGGCATCCCGTGGCTGGATGTCGGGCTGTGGGCCCTGCTGCTGGGTCAGGTTCCAATCATCGCCGTCCACAAGTTGACCGTTCTCGTCGTCTTCGTGGCCCCGGCCATCGCCTTCTGGTGGCTGGCGCGAGGCGACCGGCTCAACCCGTTCGTGCCGGTCCTGGCGTTGGCGATCCAGGCTGCGACGCCGGGCCTGTGGACGCATGGCGGCCTGGTCGAGCTGATCGAGTGGGGGCTGGTCGCCAACGTCGGCGGCGCCACGCTGGCCTTTATTGCCCTGGCGGCGATGGCGCGCTTTGCCCTCGAAGGCGAGGCCCGGTTCGGCGTGGCGGCGATGCT
>JBGTNF010000308.1:0-3623 GCA_041743205.1 Thermomicrobiales bacterium
ACGTTGCGCACTGGCCACGGGCCTACCGCTGCCATAATCGGCACCCTACGTAGGGAACCCGCCCGTGTCGCCCCGGCGGCGCCGTCGGCTCCGTCCGCCACGACGCGCGGAAACGGGTCAGCCGCCCCAAAGACGCCAACCCGCGCTCCCCGCCAATCCTGACGGTTCGCCCCTGGCCGGGCGTTCGCGATGCCGTCGACGTTGCGGGTTCGTACTGGCCGGTCTTGTGCCGGCCACCGATATGGGAGGGCACAGGACCCTCCCGTACGAAATTGTGATCGCGCTGGCCACGCGCGGCGCTTCGCCAGCCGACCAGTCCAAACTGGCCCGGAACGCGTAAACTTGGACAGGCGGCATTGACGCCGCCACGACCAAGGAGACCTGTCACCCATGCTCTGTCCCATCGACCAAACCGCACTCGTGATGAGCGACCGCCAGGGCGTCGAGATCGACTACTGCCCCACCTGCCGGGGCGTCTGGCTCGATCGCGGCGAACTCGACAAGATCATCGAACGCTCGAACGAATCGAACAGTCGCGCCACCGCCCAGCCCACCCGCGCCGCCGCGGCTGCGCCGATCCAGGGTCAGTCCTACGATCGGGACCGTGACCGCGACTACCGGGATCGCGATGACGATGACGACGAGTACACGATCGACAAGAACGGTCGGCGCAAGAAGAAGCGCGGCTCGTTCCTCGACGACCTCTTCGACTTCTAGCCACAAGCCAGGTTGTTGCGCGGGCCGGCCCCTACGAATGGGCACAGTCGACGGGCGGGCACTCGATGGACTTTCGTTGGCGGAGACACCGTGACTGACCAGGACATCACGCTGCGGCGCGAACCGTACGGCGAGGCCGAAGGCACGCCGGTCGAGCGCTTCACGCTCACCAATGCATCCGGCCTGACGGTGGCGATCCTCTCGTTCGGGGCCGTGATCCAGGAACTCCGGGTGCCCGGCCGGGACGACGAATCGGCCAACGTCACGCTCGGGTTCGCCACCCTCGATGGCTATCTCGTCAGAAACCCGCACTTCGGGTCCGTGCTTGGGCGGCTGGCGAACCGGCTCCGCAACGCCTCGTTCGCGCTCGACGGCGAGATCCACACCATCACCACCAACCGACCGCCGCACAGCGCCCACGGCGGGGGGAAGCCATTCGACCGCTACGTCTGGTCGCCGGAGGTCGTGGATGTCGATGGCTTGCCCGCCGTACGGCTCACCCACGTCAGCCCGGACGGCGACCAGGGCTACCCTGGCGAGTTGACCGCCTCGGTCACGTATTCGCTGACGGCCGACAACGCGCTGCGTCTCGACTACCACGCCACCACCACGAAGCCGACCGTGCTCAACCTCACCAACCACGCCTACTTCAACCTCGCCGGCGAGGGCAGCGGCACGATCGAGGACCACCTCCTGCAACTCGATTGCGACCAGTTCACGCCGACCGACCGGGACCAGATCCCGACCGGCCAGCTCGGTCTGGTCGAGGGAACCGGGCTCGACTTCCGGACGTCGCGGCGCATCGGCGACGCCCTGCGCGATGGCGGCGACCCGGAAATCCGCACCGCGCGCGGCGTGGACCACAACTTCGTGGTCAATCGGCCCACGCCGGACGACACGTCGCTCGTTCGGGCCGCCTGGCTGATGGACCCGGCCTCGGGCCGGATCATGGAAACTTGGACCACCGAGCCCGGCGTGCAGGTGTACACGGGCAACTCCCTGGACGGCTCGCTGGCCGGCCACAGCGGCCGCCTCTACCGCCAGGGCGACGCGGTTTGCTTCGAGACCCAGCACTTTCCGAATTCCCCGAACGAGCCGTCGTTCCCGACGGTCGTCCTCCGCCCCGGCGAGGACTGGCGCTCGACCACGCTCTACGCATTTAGTGCGGAGTGAGTCGTGCTGTATTGTGGTCGGCCAATACCAAACATTCGTAGGGGCGGACCAGAATCGACCGACGTCCATGAGTTCCGAAACAACAGGTTGTCGATTCGTGTGTCCGCCCGGATGGTGGCGAACCGAACCTGCCCGTTCGCGGCACATAGGGCGGACACAGGACCGACCGGATCCGTGCTGGCCAGACCTCCTTCACGGTCGGTCCAGGTCCGCCCCTACGGTTTGCTGAGGCAAACGCGGCATAATGGACTCCTTGACCACCATGCAGAGGAGTCCCGCCGATGCCCGACCAGACACCGGATGACCGCGCCGACGCGCTGATCGCCTCGCCCGCCGGGTGCGTGCTGCTGCTCATTGCCGAAGAACACAACCTCACGCCGGCTAATCTGGCGCAGCCGGACATTGGGTTGTTCGCAATCGGCGCGGCGATTGGCGAGATCATTCCCTGGCGAGGCGACCACGACCTGACCGTGGCCGGGGCGCTGCGGCACGGGCCACGATTGCGCCAGCGAGCCGTCGACCTGGTCAGCCACCCGGACATCGCCTGGTGGTGGGCGCCGATCGACAGCCAGAACCAGCTCTGGTTGCGCTACGCGGAAGACACGGGCCCTTGGCCCACTGCGGAAACCATGATCCGTCCGACACAACCGCCCAGCCGGTCCGAGGTCTACGCTCACGCTCCCTGGCCGCAACTGTTCACTGACAAGGCCTACGGGGACCTCTCGTCCGAACTGGCAGTATTCCTGTCGTACGCCAGCGACCGGGCGGTGGACTATCCCATCCATCGGCGGCGAGTCACGATTCGTCCCGATGCGCGCGTGTTCGAAATCGATTCAGCCCAGGATTGGCACGACCTCGTCCGCCAGTACCCGGCGGACGGCACGCACGCCACACATCCGGACGACACGAATACGCCCTGGGGTCAGGCCAATGGGCTGATGGTTCCCGACTGGTCAAAGGTTGTCCACGATTGGGACGGCATCCACGTCACGCTGTGGGCTCAACTGGCCGCCGCCCAGGTTCGCGTCACGTCCGACATCGGCTGGACCGAACCGTGGGCGTGGGAAGGAGCCCATACCCTCTGGCTGGACTGGGTCTTCGAAACGGTCGAGGATTTACCAGCCATCAAGGACAACAGGGGAGTTCAGGAGGGACCGCGGTACTGGGTCAAGGCGCTCGACTTTTCCGACCCGCAGGGCTTCGTCTTCAACGTGCATCCACCAGGAGGATGGCCTTTGGAACGCGGCGTCACCAGCGAACCGTTCGGCGAGGTCAACGGCGAGCCCGTCGAGCGCTACACGCTCACCAACGACACTGGCATGTCGGTGTCGATCCTCACCTACGGCGGCATCGTGCAGTCGATGACCGTTCCGGACCGACAGGGTCGACTCGACAACATCGTACTCGGATTCGACAACCTGGCGGACTACGTTGAGAAGAGCTCGTACTTCGGAGCAATCGTCGGGCGCTACGCCAACCGCATCGCCAGGGGCCGGTTCGAACTGGACGGCAAGCCGTACCAGCTTCCCGTCAACAACGGGCCGAATTCGCTCCACGGCGGACTCAAGGGATTCGATCGCCGCATCTGGACAGCCAGGCTCGATCCCCATCCAGAAAGCCTCTCCCTCATCCTCACCCGCTCCAGTCCAGCCGGCGAGGAAGGCTATCCGGGGACGGTTGACGTAACCGTGGGATACAACCTCAGTGACGCAAACGCGCTGTCCATCACTTAC
>JBGTNF010000309.1:0-12743 GCA_041743205.1 Thermomicrobiales bacterium
GAGCTCTTCCAGGAGGGCGTCGGCGTGCCCGCCCTGATCGCGATCCACCAGGATCCCAGCGGCAATGCGAAGGAGGTGGGGCTCGCGTACGCGAGGGGAATCGGTTCCCTCAGCGCGGGCGTCCTTGCCACCACCTTCAAGGAAGAGACCGAAACCGATCTCTTCGGTGAGCAGGCCGTGCTTTGCGGCGGCGTCGCCGCCCTCATCACCGCCGGGTACGAGACGCTGGTCGAAGCCGGCTACGAGCCGGAGAGCGCCTACTTCGAGTGCCTGCACGAGATGAAGCTCATCGTCGACCTGATCTACGAAGGCGGCCTGACCCACATGCGCGAGGTCGTGTCCGACACCGCCGAGTGGGGCGATTACTACGCTGGCCAACAGGTGATCAACGCAGATACAAAGGTCGTGATGAAGCAGATCCTCGGCCGCATCCAGGATGGCACCTTTGCCAAGGACTGGATTGCCGAGAACGAATCGGGCCGGTCGAACTTCCTCGCCCGCCGCGAAGCCGAGACGACGCACGAAATCGAACAGGTGGGTTCACAGTTGCGCGGGATGATGCCGTGGTTGAAGAGCGGCAAGGCCGCTCGCGACGCGGCGGCCGCCAACCGCAGCTAGGTCAGGGCGCTCGTAGTGGCCGGCTTTATGCCGGCCATGCGCGTCCGCTGTGGCCCACCAACGCCACACGAAAGTTGAGACACGACATGACCGACCAGGAGCGCAACGCAACGGACCAAAAGAACCGCGTCATCGTCTTCGACACCACCCTTCGCGATGGCGAGCAGTCGCCAGGCGCGACCCTTACCGCTGACGAGAAGCTCGAAGTCGCCGATGCGCTCGTTGCGCTCAAGGTCGACGTCATCGAGGCCGGATTCCCGGCCGCTTCGCCCGGCGATTTCGAGGCGGTGCGGGCAATCGCTCAACGCGCCAAGGGCGTCACGGTCGCCGGCCTCGCGCGGACCAGCGCGAAGGATATCGAACGCGCTGCCCAGGCGGTCAAACCGGCCGACAATCCGCGCATCCACACCTTCATCGCGACCTCGGACAGTCATCTTGAGTACAAGCTGCGGATGACGCGCGACCAGGTCCTCCAACGGGTAACTGAATCGGTGACCCTGGCCCGCCAATACGTCAGCGATGTCGAGTTTTCGTGCGAGGACGCCACGCGCTCCGATCCGGATTTCATGGTCAAGGTCTTCGGCGCCGCGATCAAGGCGGGCGCCACGACCCTCAATGTGCCGGACACCGTTGGCTACACCACGCCGGATGAATACGTCGCCCTGATCGCCTACCTTCGCCAGCAGGTCGAGGGCATCGAGGACTGCATCATCTCGGTCCATTGCCACGACGATCTCGGGCTCGGCACCGCCAACACGCTGGCGGCGGTCGGCGCCGGGGCCCGTCAGGTCGAAGTCACTATGAACGGCATCGGTGAGCGCGCCGGAAACACCGCACTCGAAGAGGTCGTCATGGGCCTGGCCACGCGATCGTCGCAGTTCGGTGGGGCCTGGACGGGTGTCGAGAAGCATCGCCTGGTGCCGACCAGCCGGCTGGTAAGTTCACTCACGGGTGTGGCGGTTCAGGTCAACAAGGCGATCGTTGGGGCCAACGCCTTCGCCCACGAGGCTGGCATCCATCAGGACGGCATGCTCAAGAACCGTGAGACGTACGAGATCATGGTGCCGGAGGATGTTGGCTGGGAGGGCACCCGGTTGGTGCTGGGCAAGCACTCCGGACGGGCCGGCTTCCGCAACGCGCTGGCCGACCTCGGCCTCAAGGTCGAGGACGATCAGGTCGAAGGCGTGTACGCGCGGTTCCTCGATTTGGCCGACCGTAAGAAAAACGTGACCGGGGCCGACATCACGGCCCTCGTCACCGACGAGCTTACCGCCGGGTCCGGGGCCCTTCGCCTGGTCCGCTGGAACGCGAGCATCGGCAGCGGCGGCGCGGCCACCGCCAGCGTCGTGATCGACCGCGACGGCGTCGAATTCTCGGGCGACGCCGAGGGCAACGGACCGGTCAACGCTCTCTTCGCCGCCATCGATGCGGTGGTGCCGAGCGCCAACGAATTGACCTACTACCACGTCGAGGCGGTCACGCCCGGCGAAGACGCCCAGGGTCAGGTTCACGTCCGGATCAAGGTCGAAGGCCAGATTTACACCGGCCACGGGCTCGCGACCGATATCGTCGAGGCCAGCGCCCGGGCCTATCTCGCGGCCCTCAGCCAGTTCACCGAGCACCGCCCGGACACCGTGCTGATGGGGTCATCGACCTCGCGCTGGAGTTGATGGTCATGACGTCGCAATCCATAACGGCCGGTGAACGGCGGGACACGCTCTGGAAACACCCGGATACGGTTCGAGGCTACGAAAAGTCACGGCCATCCGTACCGTATGATCAGGAAGAATTCGATATCGTACGGCGTGTGCTGGAAGCGCACAGCGTCACGCCAGCCATGATGCTCGACCTGGGCGCCGGAGACGGCCTCGCCACGGCGGCGATCGTCGACCGGATGCCGGTCGAGCGGGCCGTGCTCGTGGACTTTTCCGAACCGATGTTGGCGGCGGCCCGGAATCGCTTTGCCGATGGACGGTTGGAAGTGGCGGTCATCGAGGGCGATCTGTTCGAACCGGGTTGGCGGATTCACTTGCCACACGCCGACAGGTACGACCTCGTGTTGTCGCGCCACGCCATTCATCACCTGCCAGATGCTCGGAAACGCGCCCTCTACGGCGAAATCTTCGATCTGGTTCGCCCCGGCGGGATGTTCGTGAACATCGAACACGTGAAGTCATTGGGCATTCATTATCAGGAGGCGTTCGATCGGCTGCTGGTCGAGCGCATCCACGCAAATTCCGCGGAAGGCACGTCGATCGATGACGTTCTCGCCGCCTACCGGGCGCGAATGGACGGAGAGCTCAATATCCTTGCCAGCGTCGAAGACCAGTGCGTGTGGTTGCGGGATGTCGGGTTCGTCGATGTCGACTGCCCGTTCAAGGCGCTGGAGTTGGCCGTTCTCGCCGGCCGCAAACCCAGCTCAGACGATACTCGGAACGCGTGATCTTTGATGTGGGACGGCCATCGGGCCGTCCCACCTGCGTTTGGCCCCGGAGGCAACCCGTGTCATCGCCCAAAACGCTCTCGGACAAGGTCTGGGAACAGCACATCGTCCATTCCGCGCCGGATGAACCCGACCTGCTCTACATCGACCTGCATCTCGTCCATGAGGTGACCTCACCGCAGGCGTTCGATGGTCTCCGTTTTGCCGATCGTCAAGTCCGGCGGCCGGACCTGACGATCGCCACCGCCGATCACAACGTGCCGACCGTCAACATCGGCGCCCCGATCGCCGATCCCATTTCGGCCCTCCAGGTCCGCAAACTGACCGAAAATTGCCGCGAGTTCGGAATCCGGTTGCACCCGATGGGCGATCCCGGCCAGGGCATCGTTCATGTCATTGGCCCGGAATTCGGCCTGTCGCAGCCGGGCTCGACGATCGTGTGCGGCGACAGCCACACCTCCACCCACGGCGCGTTCGGCGCTCTCGCCTTCGGCATCGGCACCAGCGAAGTCGAGCACGTGCTCGCCACCCAGACGTTGCCGCAGGTCAAGCCCAACACGATGTCGATCACCGTTGACGGCGAGTTGCGGCCCGGCGTTACCGCCAAGGACGTGATCCTCGCCATCATCGGGAAAATCGGCACCGGCGGGGGCGCGGGCTCGATCGTCGAGTACCGGGGCTCGGTCATTCGCGCGCTCTCGATGGAGGGCCGGATGACGGTCTGCAATATGTCGATCGAGGGTGGGGCCAAGGCCGGCATGATCGCGCCGGACGACACGACGTTCGCCTACATCGAGGGCAAGGAGTTCGCGCCGAAGGGCAAGGGTTGGGAGGCGGCGCTCGACGCCTGGCGCACGTTGCCGACAGACGACGGCGCAACGTTCGACCATGAGATCGTCCTCGACGGCAGCGCCCTGACGCCGTTCGTCTCCTGGGGCACGAACCCTGGCCAGGTCGTCTCAATCGATGGCGTCGTGCCGGACCCATCCGATTTCGCGAATCTGAACGAACGTGAATCCGCCGCCCGGGCTCTGAAATACATGAATCTCCAACCTGGCGCCGCCATCCGCGATATCGCGGTCGACACCGTGTTCATCGGGTCCTGCACCAACAGCCGGATCGAGGACCTGCGTTCGGCGGCGCACATCGTCGACGGGCGTCGGATCGCCAACGGTCTGCGGGGCATGGTGGTGCCGGGGTCGATGCGGGTGAAGGCTGAAGCCGAGCGCGAGGGACTGGACCGGATCTTCACCGCCGCCGGTTTCGAATGGCGATCGGCGGGCTGTTCGATGTGCCTCGGCATGAACCCCGACCAGCTCGCGCCGGGCGAGCGTTGCGCCTCGACCAGTAACCGGAACTTCGAGGGCCGGCAGGGCAAGGGCGGGCGCACCCACCTCGTCTCGCCGCAGGTTGCGGCGGCCACGGCCATCGCCGGGACCTTCGCTACACCCGCCGATTTGTGAGTGACGGCCCCAGTAGTGGCCGCCTTTGTGGCGGCCAATCGGTCCCGGTGAGAACAGCCACCCGCGTCACGACGGAGACGATGCAACCATGGAACCGGTCAGGAAAATCGAAGGCAGGGCGGTCCCGCTCGAACGCAGCGATGTCGACACCGACCAGATCATCCCCGCCGTCTACCTCAAACGGGTCGAGCGCACCGGGTTTGGCGAAGGACTCTTTGCGGCCTGGCGCGAGAACGACCCCAACTTTGTGCTCAATCGACCGGAATTCGAGGGCGGGTCGGTGTTGATCGCCGGACCCAATTTCGGTACCGGTTCATCCCGCGAACACGCGGTCTGGGCGTTGATGGATTACGGCTTCAAGGCGGTGATCTCGCCCAAGTTTGGGGACATCTTCCGCAACAACGCCACCAAGTCCGGGCTGATCCCGGTCGTTGTGCCGGAGGATTTCGGCGCCGAGCTGCTCGAAGCGGCGGCGGAGCATCCGTTCCTGGAGGTGATCGTGGACGTTGAGGCCCGCACCGTTTCCGCTCCCGCGGTCGGGCTCTACACCACGTTCCCGATGGACGACTTCACGCAACACCGCCTGCTCGAAGGCTTGGACGATATCGGCCTGAGCCTCACCCACGAGAGCGACATAACGGCGTTCGAGCGGAATCGTCCCGGCTGGAAACCAGCCATTGGCCATCCCGCCCCGATCCCGGTCGCTGGATAGGCCGCAACTCGTGACCAGGCGAAACTCTTAGGTGAGGCCCCGTGTGGCCTCCCGGGTTCTTCACCCAGGTGGGAGGCCACATGGGGCCTCCCCTACGACGGCTGAACCACCACGATACGTTTCGTTCAAGCCACGTGAGGAGATGTCCCGCCCAATGAGCGCTGTCAAGGATCCTCAGTTCACACTCGGCACATCTTCGACGATCGCCGTTCTCGCCGGCGACGGCGTTGGACCCGATGTCGTCGCCGAAGCGCGGAAGGCGCTCGACGCGGTCGGCACGCGCTTCGGTCACACCTTCGAGTATCGAGATGTTCTGATTGGCGGGATCGCGATCGATTCTTACGGAACACCGCTGCGTGACGAGGACGTGAAAGTGGCTCGCGTGGCCGACGCCTGCCTGCTCGGCGCCGTCGGCGGCCCGAAATGGTCCGATCCTTCCGCGGCGATCCGTCCCGAGCAGGGCTTGCTGAAAATCCGGAAGTCCCTGGGGCTCTACGCCAATCTTCGGCCGGTGACGGTCATGGATGCGCTGCTTCACGCGACGCCGATCAAGCCGGCGATCCTGAAGGGAACCGATCTTCTGGTCGTGCGGGAGCTGACGGGCGGCATCTATTTCGGCCAGCCCTCGCGCCAATGGCGGGAACGGCGCGGTCGGGCGGCAGTCGATACCCTCATATATCGGGAGCATGAGGTCGAGCGCATCGTCCGGCTCGCCTTCGATCTCGCCGCCGCTCGCCGCAGTCGCGTCACCAGCGTCGACAAGGCGAACGTGCTCGCGTCGTCGCGCATGTGGCGAGCGATCGTGACTGAGGTAGGTCGAGATTACCCGGACGTTGAGTTGGAGCATATGCTGGTCGACGCCATGACCATGAAGCTGATCCAGCAACCATCGTGGTACGACGTCATCGTGACCGAAAACATGTTCGGCGACATCCTGACCGACGAAGCGTCTGTCCTGGGCGGGTCGATCGGTGTCCTGCCATCCGCCAGCCTCGGCGCTCCAGGACCGTCGGGCCAGCGGCCGGGCCTGTACGAGCCGATTCATGGCAGCGCACCCGACATTGCCGGTCTGGGCAAGGCCAATCCGGTTGGCATGATCCTCTCGACGGCGATGATGTTGCGCATGTCGCTCGGTCTCGTAGACGCCGCGGCCAGCGTCGAAGCCGCGGTGCTGGCAACGATTGCCGCGGGCATCACGACGCCGGACCTGCTCGGTGGCTCGGCGTCGACGTCATCGTTCGGGGATGCCGTCGCGGAACGCATCGCCGGTGCCTGACGGAATCATCCGAAGCCAGGGTCCGGGCGCTGGGGAAAGGCGCCCGTGGCCCTCGTCGTGCCCAACCTGAATTCGTGAACCACATCGAATGGTGGAAACGTCTCGTCGGTGTTCAAAAGCACGACCTCGACCCGATCGATAACGAACTCCCCGAGCGGCAGGTCCCGCCAGTCGGCCAGCACGGCCGGCAGGTTCCCGATCGGCGCCGTGCGGTCGTAGTGAGCGATCGTCAGGTGCGGCAGGTAGGGATAGCGGGTGCTTGGGGGAACCGAGGCCAGGTCGAGCAGCCGCCGGTGGATGCGCGAAAGCCAGCCGTCGTCGTCGATATCGAGGAACGCGGCGTCGGCGAACGAGTTGACCGGTCCCAGGACGACGGGAAACGCCGGGAAATCACGCAATGGACGCAGGGCCTGCTGGACGAATTCGTCGAGCGACTTCCGCGTTAGTTCGTTCCGTTGAAGGGGCGTCTCGCAGACGAAGCCGATTTCCTGGATGGGAATGTGCAGGAATGACGCGGGGTGGACCCGAACGTAGGGAAACGTGCCAAGCACGTTGCGGAGGTCGTCGAGTTCCGGAATGAAACTGGTCACCGGCACGAGCGCGCAACACATCGCAAACTGCCCTGGTTGCGCTCGCCACTCCGGCGTGTCGTGCCGGCCATCGCGCACCTCGGCAATGGTGCGGAGGTTTTGCCAAACCCGGCGGTAGGCTTCCTGTTGCTGCTGCGCCGGGTCCGGCAACCACCACAACGGATGGCGAACTCGGCGCTTGAGCTCGTCGAGCTGTTCGCGCCGGGCGGCGACCCGGTCTGGAAGGTGACGGACCCTATTCAACGGCCTTGATCGTGAGCGTCATCGAACCGCCTGGCGTTTCGACGGTGGTCGTGTCGCCGGCCCGGCGGCCGACGAGCTGGCGGCCGATCGGCGATTCCGTCGAGATCAGGCCGGCGGCTGGCTTGGCTTCGATCGCGCCGACCAATGTGTACTGTTCGTCTTCGCCATCGAAATCCACGGTAACCTTGCTCCCGACCCCGATCAGGCCGTTGGCGGTCGCGGCGGACGACGCGTCGATCACCTTGGCGTTGCGGAGCATGCCCTCCAGTTCGATGATGCGTTTTTCGATCATCGCCTGGTCCTGCCGGGCAGCGTCGTAGGCGGCATTCTCGCGGAGGTCACCGTGAGACCGGGCTTCGGCGACGGCGGCGACGATTTCCGGCCGCTTGACGTCGGTCAGGTCCTTGAGTTCGCCGGTGAGCCGCTCGAAACCTTCACGCGTTACGGGAATTGGCTTGTTGTCCATGGTCTGCTACCCCAAAGTCGCTGATGCCGAACGCGCGCTCGATTGTTCCAGGGTATCGAACAGCAGCCGCGCACCGCGCGGCTGAGCAAAATTATGCGTCGTTCGCCCCTGTGAGCGCGAATCTTACTCGACTTCGAAGGTCGCTTCAATCTCGACGCAGATCGAATTCGGCAGCGACGCGAAGCCGACCGCCGACCGGGTGTGGCGCCCGGCGTCGCCCAACACCTCGACCAGGAGATCGGAACAGCCGTTGATCACCTTCGGGTGCCCCTCGAAATCCGGGGCGCTGTTGACCATGCCGAGGACCTTGACGGTGCCAGTGATTCGGTCCAGGGATCCGAGCGCCTGTTCCGCGGTCGCCAGAATTTGGAGTCCAACCGACCGCGCCGCCCCGTAGGCGTCCTCGACGGAAACGTCCGTGCCGACCTTGCCCTTCGGCGACCCGGCATGGGGACCCGTGCCGCTGATGAACAACAGGTTCCCGGTTTGCTTGTGACGGACGTAGTTGGCTGCCGGCGCTATCGGCTCCGGCAGTTCAATACCCAGTTCCACCAATCGTTCTGCAACTGACACGCGCAAAGGCCTTTCCCAAATAATTGCGACCGATCGATGGTAGAGGCTACCGAGCGCCAAAGAGCGTCGTCAGCCGTTCAACGGTTCGTTGCAACGCGTCGTCGCTGGTCGCGAACGACAGCCGCAGGTGACCTTCGCCCGATTCGCCGAAGGCGATGCCGGGCACCAGGGCAACGTGGACCTCGTTGAGGATGCGGTCGGCAAGGCGAACCGAATCGGCGTCGATCTCCCGCGCATCCACGAACGCGTAGAAGGCGCCCTCCACAAGGTTGGTCTTGAGTCCCTGGACCCCGTTGAGTCCGGACGTGATCAGGTGCCGCCGCCGGTCCCAGGCCGTGACCATGTCCTGGATCGTGTCCTGCGGGCCGTTGAGCGCCGCCACGCCCCCGGCCTGGGCGAACGAGGTTGCGCAGGTGGTGGCGTGACTGTTGATCTTGGCCAATTGGGAGATGAGCGCCTTCGGTCCGGCCACGTAGCCAAGCCGCCAGCCGGTCATGGCGTAGGCCTTCGAGAGCCCGTTGAACGTCAATGTACGTTCGATCAGGCCCGGGAACGTAGCGATGCTGATGTGCTCGCGGCCGTCGTAGATGATCTTCTCGTAGATCTCGTCAGTCCACACCATCAAGTCGTGTTGGACGGCGAACGACGCCAGGATCTCGGTTTCCTCCCGGGTCATGACCCGCCCGGTGGGATTGTTCGGCGAGTTGAGCATGATGATCCGCGTTGCCGACGTGACGTGCCGCTCCAGCACCTCCCGCGTGATCGCGAAGTTGGCGTCGGGATCGAGGCCGACGTGGATCGCCGTGCCCCCGGCCAATTCGACGATCGGCACGTACGAGACCCAGGCTGGCTCGAGCACCATGACCTCGACGCCGGGCTCGACGAACGCCTGGGCCGCGAGGTAGAGCGCGAACTTGCCGCCGGGCGTGACCAGGATATCGGAATTGTGGTGCGTCACGATCCGGTTGTCCTGCTGAAGCTTGTTGGAGATCGCCTTTCGCAGCTCAGGCGTGCCGGAACCGCCGACGTAGTGCGTGTCGCCCCCGTGCATGGCCGCGGCCGCGGCCTCGCGAATGTGCTGCGGCGTGATGAAATCCGGGTCGCCGCCGCCAAGGTCGATGACGTCGACTCCCTGGGCTTTCAGTTGCCGGGCGGCTTCCGACACCGCCAGGGTGGGCGAGCCCTTGGCATCCCGGACCCGGCTTGCGTAGAAATCCTGACTGGTTCGCTGCGTCGCCACCTGGGTATCCCTCACGATTCGTCGCTCCGATCGGCCTGACCGGCTGCCAGTTCCTGTTGGGTGCATTCTAGCTGCAATGCCGGAACCCGCTGGTCACCGGTGTCGTCGTATGGCGCCGCGTGATCCCGCATGCGCCTGGCGTGGACGGTGCTACGATTACACGACAATTCCAAGCCAAAGTCCGTTGACGGTCTCCGGCTTGGCGATCAAGCGGCGTCCTCGCGACGCCCGCAAGGAGCTTCAATCATGTTCGAGTCCACGTCGAGGGCCATTGGCGGAGCCCGGGCTACGCTCGCAGCCCGGGCCAAGTTTGCGGCCCTGATCATACTCTCCCTCGTCGCCATGACACCTGCGATCGTCCCGGCGGCGGCCCAAATGGGCGATCAATCGGGCGAACAATCGTATGAGTTCGGTGACGGTCAGTCGCTGACGTGGGATCCGGATTGGGAACTCGACGAAGAGTTGACCTATGTCGAGGACGGCCTCGAATCGGTGACGCTGACCCAGGGCGTGGCGCTTTTCTCCGTCCTGAGCGTGCCGAATGACTTCGACCTGAACGAGGCGCGCGACATCTATCTCGACTCATTGATCGAGGAAGTCGGCGGGGCCACGACCATCGACCGGGGCGACTACGGCGCGGTGTCGTACTCGCTCGATTTGGTGGCGGTCGAAGGGTTCGACTTCGGCATCTTCACGCTGTTCCGGGCTGGCTCGGGCGATACGCCAACCTTTGCCTACATCTTCTTCTCGGAGATCGCGGCGTTTTCGACCCAGTTCGCCAGCGCCCAGGCGACGTTCCGGCTGGACGACGCCACGATCTACGACGGCGTCGACGGCGTCGGGTTGCAGACGCAGCTGGAGGCCGTTGAAGGCAATGCGCAGGATACGTCCGATCCCGGCAATGAGGAATCGGACGCCCCGACTGTTGAAGACCCTACGCAAGAGCCAGCTGAGGACCAAACGGATCCGGTCGATGGGATCGGTGGGCTGAAGGGCGGGGACGGCGATCGGCAGGTCGCCACTCAGGACTCCGACGCGGCCTACACCAGCCCCCAGTTTGGCGTTGAACTCGACTGGGGCGCGTCGTGGGAACTCGATCCGGACGCCGAGCCACCGGTGTCGGACACTGCCGGCGGCATCGATAGCCTCTCGCTCGTGCCGGTCGACGGCGGCGGCTTCCTGAGCGTGACCTTTATCGACGCTGGCGGCACGTCGGTCCCGGACCTCGTCGAGGTTTGGGAATCGGCAGACTTCGTGGCCGATTCAGCGATCAGCGCCGACGCCGAAGTCGTGTTGGCGGACAGCAGCCGGGATGTTGGTTCGATGGTGCTGCGCGACTTCCTCCAAGATGGGACGGAGATCGTGGTGATCCGGGAAGCCGCCATCGTTGGCGACGACACGATGGCCATCGTCCAGCTCTCGGCGATACCCGAGAGCTCCGGCACTATCGTCGGCGCGGCGCAAGACGATCTGACCCTCGCTGGCGAGCCGGTCCTCGCTTTCTTCGAGATCGACGACATTCTCCAGGAGTTTGGCCAGTAGCGGTTGGGCCTGGCGCTGCTTTTCGAGTTACCGTTGGCCGTGTTGGTTGGCGTGGACTTGACCGTCACGAGGGTGGGATGCATCGATGTGCGTTCGAGTGTCCGCGCGACATCTGACGCCAACCCTCCGTGCACAACCACGTGGCGTTGACGTCGTTTGCCCGCCGGATAACGCTGGCAGTCTCCACTGCCACTTTGCCAATTATTTAGCACTCGCACCTTGTGGAGTGCTAACGCCTGTGCTAGATTGATACCGCAATTGATGCGTCGACCCTCTGTGTGGGCGATGCGGTTGATGTGCGCCCGGAATGCTCGGGCGCGTAGATCGTTCAGGAGGAATGGAAACCATGTCGGAATCCGCAACCAGCACCAGGCTCAAGCCACTCGGTGATCGTTTGGTCGTCAAGCCGGCGACGCGCGAAGAAACCACCGCCAGCGGCATCGTGCTTCCGGACACGGCCAAGGAGAAGCCGCAGCGGGGCACGATCGTGGCCGCCGGCGAAGGCCGCCGTGACGATGACGGCGATCGCATTCCCCTCGATGTCCAGGTCGGCGACGAAGTCCTCTTCGCCAAGTACGCCGGCACCGAGTTCAAGCTCGACGATCAGGACCTCCTGATCCTGTCCGAGAAGGACGTTCTGGCGGTCGTCTCGGGCTAATCCCCAGGCTTGCCGATCACCTGTTCGCAACGATCATCAAGGAGTTCAAACGTGGCCAAGCAATTGGAATTCAACGAGCAGGCGCGCCGCTCGCTCAAGGAGGGCGTTGACGTCCTCGCCAACGCCGTCAAGACCACGCTCGGGCCGAAGGGCCGGAACGTCGCCATCGACAAGAAGTTCGGCGCCCCGACCGTGACCCACGATGGCGTCACTGTCGCCAAGGAAATCGAGCTCGAGGATCAGTTCGCCAACATGGGCGCCCAGCTCCTCAAGGAAGCCGCAACCAAGACGAATGACGCTGCCGGCGACGGCACCACCACCGCCACCGTCCTGGCCCAGGCCATCGTGCACGAGGGCCTGCGCAACATTGCCGCCGGTGCCAACGCCATGATGCTCAAGCAGGGCATCGACCAGGCATCGCACGCCGTTGTCGCCCACGTCCTCTCGCTGGCGACCCCGGTCGAAACCCGGCAGGAAATCGCCCAGGTCGCCGCCATCTCCGCGGCCGATGAAGAAATCGGCGAGCTGATCGCCGAGGTCATGGAGAAGGTTGGCAAGGACGGCGTGATCACGATCGAGGAGTCCAAGGGCTTCGAGTTCGAGACCGAATTCACCGAGGGCATGCAGATCGACCGCGGTTACATTTCCCCGTACTTCGTGACCAACACGGAGCGCATGGAAGCCGAGTTCGACGATCCATTCGTGCTCATCACCGACAAGAAGATTTCGTCGATCCAGGACATCCTGCCGACGATCGAGACGGTCGCGCGCTCCGGCAAGGCACTGGTCATCATTGCCGAGGATGTCGATGGCGAAGCGCTTGCCACCCTCGTCGTCAACAAGCTCCAGGGCCGCTTCCAGTCCCTGGCGATCAAGGCCCCAGGCTTCGGTGACCGCCGCAAGGAAATGCTCCGCGACC
>JBGTNF010000310.1:0-2303 GCA_041743205.1 Thermomicrobiales bacterium
GCCTACCTGCGCGACGGCCTCTTCGACACCGGCGCCGCGCACCCGATCATGCGCGCCGGCTACCGGGATGAATACGTGGAAGCAACCCCGGAAACGATGTTCAAAATGATGCGGCCAGACGCCGGCTGATCCGCCGCGTGAACGCGGGGCGCCAGTCCTGCGCGGCCCGGCCTCGCAACAGGGATGCCAGGTCGGCCGATTCTGGTAGGGTCGGAATCGATGCAAGCAAGCCGGCGTCGGTATTCAGGATTTCGAATCCCACCGCCTGCCCCCCGGCATCGATATCGAGGAACACCCACTTGGCCAGCTCCACCGTTTCCGCCACATCGGCATCCGGGAGCTGGATGTAGAACGCGTTCACATCCGGGTCATGGGTCAGGGTTGCATTCATGTGTGTGCCCTCAGGCGCAGCACGGTCACGACGTACACCGTATCGTGTCACTTGTCGGCGCTTGCCGAAAGTGTACGACGGCAGGCAATCACGAATCCCTGATGTGATGGGCATTTTGCTCTGGCGACGATTCCAGATGACCGTATCAGGCCGGCGCGATGAGAGGCCCGGAGGACGGGACCTCAGGTTTCAGTCCGGCCGGGTATAGCCCGAAATGCTCGTCACCATCCGGAAACCGGCTGCGTTCGAAGGGCGGGCGCCGGGCGCCCGCCTTTTCGCAATGGATTCTGTTGTGGCGCCCGGCCGCGTGGCGGCCAGGCTCGTCACACATCCCGACGGTTGAGGACGAAGGCCGCGGTCGCCAGCAACCCGACGATCCAGATGGCGATCACGATGATGGCCGGGGTTTGGCCCAGGTACTCCGCACTGCCGGGTTTGGTGATGCCGGACAGACTGTTGGCGGCGACATCGGGCAGGTAGCGCACGACGTTTTCCTTCACCCAGGCCGGCAGCACCGGGCCCAGCATCCACGGGAGCCACAGGAAGCCGAGTGAGACCGCGATCGCGCTGGCGGCGCTGCGGAGCAGCCAGGCGATTGCGAACGGGAGCAGCGCGTAGTTGAGCATCTGCGTAAGGATGATCCTGCCCAGGGTTCGGTACGTCTCGCTGTCGGCGATGCTGGCCGTTTCCAGTCCGTAGTGCCCGAAGATCGGCTGGCTGACCAGGAACATGCCGGGAATGCTGACTGCGGTGATCGCCAGCCCGAGCAGGGCCACCACGATGGTTTTGGCGGCAAACACCTCCAGGCGCCGGGGGTTGCCGATGAACGTGGTGCGAATCATTTGGGAGCTGTATTCCGAGGTGACCGCCGTCACGCCGAGCACGATCAGCAGGATGCAGCCGAACAACGAGCCGCTGTTGGTGGTGAGCACCGGGTCGAACTGTGACCGGACGGTCTCGTTCCAGTTGTCGTGTGTGAGTCCCGAGGTGAGCGCGATCAGGGCCGAGAAGCCAATCGAGAGCCCGATCCCGAGCGCCACGACGATCCAGGTCGAGCGGAGCGAGCGCAATTTGGTCCATTCCGATTGCAGCGTCGCGCCGAAACCGGGCTCGTGAGCGGTGTCCGAGGTCAAGGCGATGGGTGAAGCGGTGGTCATGGTCATCGTGCCAGGTCCTTTCAGGAGCAGGGTTGCGGCTCGTTCCTACGCGAATGCGATGTCCGGGGCTGGCCTGCGATCGGCCCGGAACTCGACGCTGTCGTGGGTCAGCTCCATGAAGGCGGCCTCCAGGCTCGCCCGTTGGGTCGAGAGTTCGTTCAGGGCAATCCCGTGTTCGAAGGCGATCGCGCCGACCACGGCGGAGTCCAGCCCGGTGACGGTCAATTCGTTGGGCGTGCCGTTGGTGACGAGGGCGCCCCTAGCCTCCAGGTGGGGAGCGAGGTCGTGCGCCCGGAGCGAGACGACCCTGACGTGGCTGTGTGCACTGCGCCGGGTGAACTCCGCCATCGACAGGTCCGCGACCAGGCGGCCCCGTCCGATCACCAGCACGTGGTCGGCGGTTTGTTCCATCTCGCTCATCAGGTGGCTCGAGATCAGGACGGTCCGGCCCTCGCTGGCGAACCGCCGCATCAGCGTCCGCACCCACTGGATGCCCTCGGGGTCGAGCCCGTTGACCGGCTCGTCGAAGAGCAACACCGGCGGATCGCCGAGCAGGGCCGAGGCGATGCCCAGCCGCTGGTGCATGCCGAGCGAGAAGCCGCCCACCTTCTTGCCCGCCACCTCAGTCAGGCCGACCATCTCGAGCACCTCGTCGACCCGCTGCCGGGCCAGACCGCCCGCCTGTGCCTGCCACAGCAGGTGATTATGGGCCGAGCGTCCGCCGTGGACCGCGGAAGGATCGATGAGCGCGCCGA
>JBGTNF010000311.1:0-4735 GCA_041743205.1 Thermomicrobiales bacterium
GCCGGCCACGCGGCCGGCGGCGGCATGCTGGAGGACTACGCGTTCCTGGCCGACGGCCTGCTGGCCCTCTACGCCGCCACCGGTGAGCATCGCTGGCTGGAGCAGGCGCACCGGCTCGCGACGGCCATCGTCGCTCAGTTCGCACACACGGACGGCCCTGGATTCTTCGACACCAGCCGGGAACATGAGCAGTTGATAATCCGGCCCCGTGAGCTCCAGGACGGCGCGATACCATGCGGCAACTCGGTGGCGATCGACGTGCTGCTCACGATTGGCCAGCTCCGGGACGACCCGATGATTCAGGATTATGTCGACTCATTGCTGTCGTCGCTGTCACAGCCAATGGCTGAGCACCCGACCGCGTTCGGGCGGTTCCTGGCCGTCCTCGAACGGGCGCTTGCGGATCATCGCCAGCTGGTCCTGGCCGGAGGATCGGAGGTGGCAACGCTGCGGTCCGCCTTCGTCGCCCGTTACGAGCCATTCGTTACCTTGGCCTACGCGCTGGACGGCGACGCCGTTGGGTGGGCGACGCTCGAGCATCGGCCGCTTCCAAACGGCGCTGCGGCGGCTGCCTACCTGTGCCAGGGCATGACCTGCCTGCCGCCGGTAACGACAGCGCCGGACCTCGTCAGCCATCTGGCTATTCCGGCAAGGTGATCGCCTGCAGGATGCGATCGGTCAGGGAGGCAAACGGCCGCGCCGCGACGATCGGGATGCCGTGCCTCCGGGATTGATCGACGAGCCAATCGCCGAACGCGAGATTGGCGGCCGACTGGCGCCAAACCCGTGAATGGTCTTCCAGATGATCCCCGCGGCCGCGGGCAACCATGCTCTCGGCCAATTCGGCCTGCGTTCCGGCCGCCAGGCAGCAGAATCGCAACGCGCCAGACTCGATCCAGGGCCGCAGCACCGGGTCGTCCGCGAGCGACGGCAGTACGCCGTCCCCCTCGATCACCATCGGCGCCCCGGTGGCCAAGTGGCTATCGATCACCACCCGCACGGCCGGCGCCATGATCGAGGCCACGTCGACGAACGCCCGGACGAGGGAATCGATCGGGTGGGTCCAGAACTCAGGAGTGGATTCGAAGAAATGGAGGGCACCGGCGCCTTGGGGCAACGTCATGTTCGAATATTGCAGGGCCAGTCGCAGATCATCGACCTGCATCCAGGTCACGCCGCGCGACCCGGCAAGCTGATTGCCAGCCGTTGATTTCCCCGTGCCGCTGGCGCCGAACAGCACCAGCACCTGCCAGGATCGATCAGCTGGCGAGGGCATGTTCAGAGCACGCCGGCGGCGGCGAGGATCACGTAGATCAGCGTCAGGACGATCGCGACGAAGAGGAACGCGATGACTGCGTCCGACATCCACCAAGGCGGCTCGGCATGCAGCGGCGATGGCGTCAGGCCCACGTGTTCCGACTTCGCGGCCGGCGCCTCGGTTCCCGGTACCGGAAGCCACGTGCCGGCACCGGTTCGCGGCCGTCCGGCGACCGATGGCGCTGGCGCAGGAATCAGGGCATCGGCCGCCGGAATTGAAGGGGCCTCAAAGCCCGGAGGGTCAACAGGTGCGTCGACAAGCGCTGTGGCATCGACCGGAGCCGCCAAGCGGGATGCGACGGCCTGAAGCCACTCGGGCAGATCGTCGATGTCGATCAGCTGGCGAGGATCGATGATGGAGGTTTCCGCTTCCGGAATCATCCGAACCGCCGCTGGTTCGGCCTGCCGTTTCCAGCTCGGCGTTTGTCGCATCCAGTCGGGCATGGCCGAGCCCAGTCCGCCGTCCGGAATCGGTCGACGGTCCGGTATCGGGTCAGCGTCGTCATTGCGTCGATCGTCAGGTGTGGACAACGAGTCGGTCATGGGGCGCTCGATACATCGCGGCGAGGTCCGCGCAGATCGTCGGAATCGATCCAGATCGTTACCGGACCGTCGTTCGTCAGGGATACCATCATCTGCGCCCCGAAAACACCCTGAGCGACAAGGAGTCCGTGGTCCCTGAGCACATCGGCAAACCGTTCGATCACGGGGGCCGCCTGCCCGGAAGCAGCGGCTCGGGTGAAACTCGGCCGCCGACCCTTGCGTACGTCACCGTACAGCGTGAACTGGGAGACGACCAGCATTCCAACTGGTTCCCCCGACGCGAGAAGATCGAGCGCCGAGCGGTTGATGCGTCCGTCGGCATCCTCGAAGATGCGGAGGTTGGCGACCTTGTCCGCCACCATCTTAAGCCCCATTTCCCCATCTGTTTCGGTGACGCCGACGAAGAGCAGCAAACCGGCTCCGATCGCCCCGACCTGATGGTTATCGACGGTGACGCTCGCCTGGGTCACCCGCTGGAGCAAAACCCTCATTCGTCGAGCATGTCGATCGGGACGATGGAGGCAACCGCGATAGCGGCAATGCCCTCACTTCGCCCGATGAACCCGAGGCCCTCGTTGGTGGTGGCCTTGATGCTGATCGCGTCGATCGGCAGGCCCGTGGCGTCCCGGAGTTCCAGACGCATCGCGGCGGCGTGAGGATTCACCTTCGGCGCCTCGGCGACGACCGATGCGTCGACGTTGACGAGCGCCCAACCGGCCTCGCGAAGCATCTCGCAGGATCGGCGCAGGAGGTCCCGGCTGTCGGCATCCTTCCAGCGAGCATCGTCCGGCGGGAAGTGCTGGCCGATATCGCCCAGGCCAGCGGCGCCGAGCACCGCGTCGGTTATCGCGTGCAGGAGGACATCGGCATCGGAATGACCGAGCAGGCCACGCTCGTGCGGGATCGTGACGCCGCCGAGCACCAGGCGCCGACCGTCCGCGAAACGATGGACATCGTAGCCGATGCCGGTTCTAGGGAACTTTCGCGTGACCACGGCGCTACTCCTGGGCTTGCATGGACCGCCGCCAGAGCAGCGCGTCGACGACTTCGAGATCCTCGGGATGCGTGATCTTGATGTTGGACCGGTCGCCGGGCACGATGCGGACCCGTTCGCCGAGCGCTTCGAGCAGCGACGCCTCGTCCGTGAACTCGGAATCTATCGTCCGGGTTTTCTCGATGGCCCGCCGGATGATGTCGAGCTGAAACGCCTGGGGTGTTTGGGCGCTCCACAGCGATTCACGGCTGACGGTTTCGACGATCGTGCCGCCCTGAACCCGCTTCAGGGTGTCCGAAACCGGGATCGCCACGATCGCGGCCCCGCGAAGCCGGGCCTCCTCCGCGCAGGCGTCGAACATCGCCGATGTCGCCAGGGGACGAGCCGCGTCATGGATAAGGACGACCTCGCTTGCCGGCGAGACGGCGGCAACTCCGGCCGCGACCGAATCCTGACGCCGGGCTCCGCCGGCTACGCACGTCACTGGCGTAACCAGCGCCAGGGCGTCCAACAGTTCCCGGATCGCCTCGTGCGTGTGCGGACCGGTGACGACCACTACTTCCCGAATGCTCCTGGCCCCTGACGCGGCGACCAGCGACCAGGCCAGCACCGGCTGCCCTACAGCCAGCGCCAGGACCTTCGGCGACTGGCCGAAACGCTCCCCGCGACCGGCGGCGACGATGACCACGGAAGCATACGGCTCTGACGCAGGATCGGTCATTGTTGTGGCCGCAACGACTGGAGCTCGTCCCAGGCCGCGGTTGGCACGCTTACGGTTCCCAGGTCGCGGCCCTCCCGGAATCGCGGACCGTGAAAATCGCTGCCGCCGGTCGGCGTCAGCCCGTATCGCCGGGCGATAACGAGCAGTTCCTGTTGCCGCGTTGCGGAGTACTCACCGTAATGGACTTCGAGCCCGCGCAGGCCGGCCGGAACCAGGCGTCGGAGCGTGCCCTCCACATCGCGGGTGGAGTCCGGGTGGGCCAGCACCGGCACGGCGCCGTTCTCGAGCAAGAGCCCCACGGCGTCTTCGGCCGTGAACGGCGAACGGGGCGCCCAACCAACCGTCCCGCGCCGCAGGAATCGCAGGAAGGCATCGTTCATGTCGACGGCGGCTCCCAGCTCGATCAGGGCGCGGGCGACATGGGGCCGTCCGATCGATCCTGCGTCGGCCTGAGCCAGGATTGCGTCGAGATCGACCGCGTAGCCGGCATCGTTCAGCAAGCGGACTACGGAGGTGATCCGATGCACGCGGTCCCGTGCCAGGGCAGCGAGGCGGCCAATGAACACGTCATCGGCGGGATCGACGAAATAGCCCAAAATGTGGATTTCCGGACCCGGGATCGTGGTCGACAACTCGACGCCAGGAACGATCGCGAGCCCCCGCGGGGCCGCCGCGAAAGCATCGGCCAGGCCATCGATGGTGTCGTGGTCGGTCACCCCGAGGACGGAAATCCCCCGCCGACTGGCCTCACAGGCAAGTTCGGCGGGGGAAAGCAACCCGTCGGAAGCGGTCGTGTGCGTGTGCAGGTCGATCGTGCCCGCGGCGGGTGAACTAAAGGGGGGCGGAACGGCCACACTGGACATGGTTCATGCCGATCCTGCGATCGCTATCGCGGTTCGACCACGAGCCGGATCGCGGTGCGGTCTTCATTGTCGATCGTGACGTCGATGAACGCCGGAACGCAAATCGCGTCGATGCCGGTTTCGCGCAGGTAATCGCGGGCGATGGCGACCGCCTTGACGGCCTGGTTCGTGGCCCCGGCCCCGATTGCCTGAACCTCGGCCCGGCCCGCCTCGCGGACGACGCCGGCGATCGCCCCCGCCACCGCACTGGGCCGGGACCGCGCCGAGACCTTCAACACATCGTCCGGAACCGCGATC
>JBGTNF010000312.1:0-3629 GCA_041743205.1 Thermomicrobiales bacterium
ATTGGGCGTGGCCGGCGGCGACGGCGGCCGCGCCAGCCCCCTTCATCAGCGTGCGGCGGGCAATGCGACGCGCCATCGATTTCGAGGTATCGAGATGATCGGCCACTGGCTGCTCCTGGCGTAGACGACGGACGGACAACGCTCGCTCACCTAGCAACATCGTACCGCAGAAGTCCGCGCCTGCATGATGGACATCCGGCCCAATCACGCCCGAGCGATGCACAACCCGGTTCGGCTTACCGTTCTGGGTCCAGAATGCGCTGGAACCAGCCACGAGCCGCAGCCGCACTCAATGCCAGCGCCTGCTCGGCGCCATTGGCGGGGCCTTTCTCGAAGTCGCCCTCAGTCACCGCCATGGTGTTCGTCACGTGAGCGAAACATGCCACTGATCGCTGGCGGGCCTGGCCAAAGGCATAGAGTGCGGCCGCCTCCATCTCCACCACCATTGCGCCGTGGCCGCGTGCATTCGCCAATGCGTCCGCCGTCTCGCGAAACGGCGCATCGGTTGTCCAGGTTGTGCCCCGCCCCACGGTCAGGCCGGAATCCTGAAGACCCTGGCTGACTGCCTCGATCAGGACCGGGTCGGCCACGATGGCCGCTGACGACGGAACGTAGGCGTGACTGGTTCCCTCTCCCCGCAGCGCCCGGTCGATCAGGATGATGTCGGGCAGCGCCTGGTGCGCATCGATCTTCCCGGCCGATGTCATGCTGACCAGGAACTGGCAACCAGAGGCGAAGAGCTCCTCGGCAACCAGCACGGCAAAGGGCGCGCCCACGGCACACCCCACGGTCCCGATCCGGAGTCCTCCGTGTTCGGTTTCCCACAGCTCGGTGTGGTAACAAGCCCACGTAGGCGACCGGACTGCCCGCTCGGTGGCGGCGAGATACCGCACGATATCGCCGTCCGGATCCAGCAGGCACACGTCAGGAACGACTCCTGATCTGAGGTTTCGCTGACGCCGGGCTTCCCGCAGCATGTTCTCGGGCAGGAACACCGACGGCTGGTCATGATCCGACCGGCCGACCAGGCCGGTCACACCGGAGTCACGATTGACGGTCGTCATATCCGTACATGCTTCCTCAAGCGATGGCAAACGTCGGCGCTCCAATTCGGCGGGTGACCCGACGTTGGCGCCCAGGCTTAGAAGGGCCAGCGCCGCAGGGCGGGACGACGCCGCAGCAACCATCCGTCGATGCCCCAGAATCGACCTGACGGAACCAGGGCGAGGATCAGGACGGGAATGTATTCGTGCGGCTGCTCGAACATCCACCGGTTGCTGGAGGCGTAGACCAGCGCCAGGAAGGCGTGAAACAGGAAGGCGACGAGCGCCGCGCCGCGCGAAGCCAGGCCGACGATCAGCAGGAGGCCTGCTCCGATCTCCGTCCAGGTCACCACCCATTGGTAGGCATCCCAGTTGGGGAGGATGTGGTCGTTGACAATGCCCTTGAGAAAGGGCACGCCGGTCCCCGTACCGCCCCGCTCGTTCACCTCGAACTGCAGGATGCTCCGCGCTTCATTGCGGACGATCAGGAATCCGCGGTACCAGCCAATCTCGATGTTGCGCTCGCCCGTGAGCTTGGCCCACCCGTTCGCGAGCATGATGACGCCCGCGAAAATCCGCAACCCCGCCAGGCCCCTCCCGAGCGCCGTGGCGCTCACGATTTCCGGCGTATCCGGTCGGTGTTGGGGAACTGCCGAGTCACTCATGTTGTCGCTCCCTTGTTGTCGCTCTACTTGAAGTGATGTAGGTCCGGCGTGTTCTGCCATGTTCCCACCGCGCGTGGTCTTCACCCGGTGTACGCCGCCACGCTGGACCAGGATGCCTGATCGGTCAGGATGGATGGGGCCAAAAAGATCAGGATCACCCTTCGCGAGGGAGATAGGTGGGCACGGCGCGCGGCGGAAGCTGCTGCTCCAGCGCGTAGGCCAGCCCGAGCAGGACATCCTCGCTGAAGGCCCGGCCGAAGAAGAGGATGCCCCCTGGCAGGCCATCAACGACCCCGATCGGCAGCGTCACCGAGGGGTACCCGGCCACCGACGAGGCGAAGGAGGACGACATAAAACCCCCGCGCTCGTCAGCGCCCGCCGCCAGGGTGGCGGTTGGGGCGATCAGGGCGTCGAGCTCCAGCTCATCCATTACTGCATCGATGCCGTTGGCGCGGATCGCCTCCTGATTGGCGACCGTCACCCGCACGTACTCGGGGTCGTCGATCGCCAGCGCATCGAGGGCGTCGGTCAGCCCGCTCTGGTCGGTGACGTTGAGTTCTTCCTCGGCGTTGGCAATGTTGAAATCGACGAGGTCCTGAATGGTGAGCATCGGGCCATCAGGGGTGTAGGTGTCCAGGTAATTCTGGAGCCCCCAGGCGAACTCGGTCAGGCTGTTGACGTAGGTGCTGGAGATGTCGCCGATCGAGGGAATGGAGACATCGGGCACAAGCTCGGCGCCAGCCTCCTCCATGATCGGCAGCACGGCGTCGAACAGGGCCTGCGAGCCTTCGTCGAAGCCCTGGTAATTGGCGCAAATCCCGATCCGGGCTCCGCGCAGGGCATCGGCGTCGAGCGCAGCGGCGTAATCTACGCTGCCCGGCGCCGGAACCATCTCGGTGTCGAACAGCGCGTGCGGGCTGGTGTCGAGCCCGACGGTGCGCGAGGGGTCCTCCGGGTCGAAGCCGGCCAGCACGCCGAGCGCGATCGCCGCGTCCTCGACGGTCCGCGCCATCGGCCCGACCGAATCCCGCGAGAACCCGATTGGTATCACCCCGGACCGGCTGGTCAACCCGACGGTGGGCTTGACGCCAACGATTCCGCAGATCGCGGCCGGGGCGATGATCGAGCCGTCGAACTCGGCGCCAAGGGCGATCGGCACGTAGCTGGCGGCGACCGCCGCCGCCGAGCCCGAGCTGGAACCCGAGCACGACCGGTTGAGGTCGTACGGGTTCACCGTCAGCCCGCCGAGCGAGCTCCAGCCACTGAGGCCGGTGGAGCCCATGAAGTTCGACCACTCGGTGAGGTTCGTCTTGCCAAGGATCACCGCGCCCGCCTCGCGCAACCGGGTGGCCATGAACGAATCCCGCGCCACGGTGTTGTCCACCATCGCCATCGAGCCCGCAGTGTTCGGCATCCCGTCGCTGGTGGCGATGATGTCCTTGAGCAGCACGGGGATGCCGTGCAGCGGGCCCCGCGCCGTGCCCGCCGCCAGTTCGGCGTCCAGCTCGGAGGCGATTTGAGCAGCGTCCGGGTTGAGCGAGATCACGGCGTTGAGTTCGATCTCGCCCCCGTCGATTCGCTCGATGCGATCCAGGGTTGCCTGGACCAGGTCCGCAATCGTGAAGGCCCCGCCATCGAGCGATTCGCGGAGCTGCCGGATCGTGACTTCTTCCAGGATATCGGCCGGGTCCACGGCAGCTGCCCCCTCCGGCGTCGCGGCCGGTTCGGGTGCATCGGATGGTTCGGCGGGGTCCTCGAAGTCGATGACGTCCGGAGCGTCCGGAGCGTCCGGATTGCTGGCGGTTTCAGGTGTCGAGGCGGCTGGCTGGGTGGGTGCGGGGGCCGGCGTTGCCGGTGGCGTGGCCCCGGTGGTGCCGTCACCCGGCTGGATGCTTTTGGCGTCGTTGCCGAACAGGCTAGC
>JBGTNF010000313.1:0-16921 GCA_041743205.1 Thermomicrobiales bacterium
ATGGAAATGGTCATCGTGCGCGTACCCCGTTTACGCACCGTCCGTCACCCTGAGCGTAGCGAAAGGTCCCCACGCGAAGCGCATCCGGCGAAGCCGGACTTGGATCCAACCTACCCAAGTGGCGACTGCGTCGCCAAGTGCTTCGCACGGGGATGCTTCGCTGGCGCTCAGCATGACGGGGAAAAGGAATCCACATGCCGAAGACAGCGGCCTGAACCATTTCACCACCCAGGCGGCCTGCGGAAACCCGATACCGGGCGCCGCGCATACGGATTCCCTCACCCACCCTGGATCTCCACCGCGTCGAACGCCTTGCGCCACGCCCAATCGGAAAAGAACCACAAGGCGGCCAGCCAGCCGAACTGCAACGCCAGCAGCCCGGCCAGGTCCCACCCCTGTGCCTTGCCAAGATAGATCTGGAGCGGCGTCGAAACGATCCCGCGCAACGGCAGCCACTCGGCCACGAACCGCAGCCAGCCCGGCATCATCGCCAGCGGGATCAGCGTGCCGGAAAGCACGCTGATCACCGCCTGCTGGGCCCACATCAGCCCGACTGCGTTGAGCGTCCAGAAGCAGAGCAGCGAGATCAGGAAGACGCAGAGCGCCTTGATCACGAACCCGGCCAGCAACGCGACCGTGAACAACGCCGCCGCCAGCGGCGATGCGGGCGGCTGGACGTCGAACAGGAGCGTGCCGAGAACCAGGATCAGGATGAGCGAGATGACGCCCTCGACGATCGACATTCCGGCCGCGGTGGCGAGCTGGGTCGACCGGTAGTTCAGGGGCCGGGTGATTTCCCGCGTGATCTCGCCAGTGCGGATCATGCCCATCATCTGCCCGCCGACGCGCCAGCCGACGAGCGCGTTGATGCCGTAGGCGAGCAGGATGTAGGTCCGCATCTCGTCCCAGGTATACCCGGCGATCGTGCCCGACTCCGAAAACGCAGCCTCCCACAGGGCGTAGAGGATGAAGACCCAGATGAAGGTGATGACGATGTTGAAGAGCGTCGTCACCCGGTAGGCCAAGGCCTGCTGGAGGTTGGTCGAGACGATCGCCAGGTATTTGGGCCGCCGCCGGCCAGCGGAAAACGGGGATGTAGCGCCGATACCGGTATCCTCGTCGATTCAGGTCGCGTTCCATGTTCTGTCGCAAGTCGCGGAGTATACACGCCGCGAACCCGTTCCGGGAACCGGGGCGGCTGGTCACCCGGCCTTACCCCGGCGACAATGCCGGCACGAACCGCCGCCGACCCACGTTAAGGATGCGAACCCTTTGGACATGCCCGCCACCGACGCCGATCTCTGCTTCCTGCCTGCCGTCGCCCAGCGCGAGTTGCTGCGGGAGAAGCGCATCTCGTCCCGTGAGCTGCTCGCCGCCTGCCTCGCCCGGATCGAGGCGGCGAACCCTACCATCAACGCGATCGTGACGATGGACGCCGAGGATGCGATGCGTCAGGCGCAGGTTGCCGACGACCGGCTCGCTCGCGGCGAAGCGGTCGGGCCGCTGCACGGCCTGGTGATCGCCCACAAGGACCTGCTGGCGACGGCGGGTATGCGCACGACCATGGGCAGCCTGTTGCACAAGGACGACGTGCCGACCGAGGACGCGGCGATCGCGGCCCGGATGCGCGAGGCGGGCGCGATCCGGCTCGGCAAGACCAACGTGCCGGAAATGGGCGCCGGCTCGCACACCTTCAACCCCGTGTTTGGGGCGACCCGCAACCCGTACGGCCTCGGGCGCAGCGTGGGTGGCTCGTCTGGCGGCGCGGGGGCGGCGCTGGCGAGCGGGATGATCAGCCTGGCCGACGGGAGCGACCTGGGAGGATCGCTGCGCAACCCGGCCTCGTTCAACAACGTGGTGGGGCTGCGCTCGTCGATCGGCCGGGTGACCCGGGCGCCGGTCATCACCGGCTGGACGGGGATGTCCGTGCTCGGCGCGATGGGCCGGACGGTGGCCGATACGGCGCTCCTGCAATCCGTCCTCGCCGGATACGACGCCCGCGATCCGAACAGCCTGCCGGGCGACGGCTCGGAATACCTGGCGCTGGCTGGCGAGAAACCAGGCACGGACCTTAGAAGCATCCGGGTCGGCTGGTCGCAGAACCTCGAAACGATCCCGGTCGAACCGGCAGTCACGGATGTGCTCGAACGGGAAGGACGCCCGGCACTGGCGGGCCTCGGCGCCGAAATCCGGGACATGGAACCGAACCTCGACCTGGCCGAGGGGTGCTTCCGGCCGCTGCGGGCCTGGGAAATGGCCCAATCAAACGGCGACCAGTACCGGGAGGATCCGAGCGCGCTCAGCGACAACGTGCGCGTGAATACCGAATGGGGCCTGGACCTGACCGCCAGCGACATCTACTCCGCCTTCACCGCGCGAACGACGCTCCACCGACAATTCCTGGCCGTCTTCGACGAGATCGACATCCTCGCGTTGCCGACGGTCCAGTTGCCGCCGTTCCCGGTCGGCTGGCACTACCCGCACGAGGTCGCCGGAGAAGCGCAGTCCGACTACCTGGGCTGGATGCGGTCTTGCTGGTACATCTCGGCCACCGGGTTTCCCTGTATCTCGGTCCCGTGCGGGTTCACGGAGGAGGGACTGCCGGTCGGGATCCAGTTCGTCGGCCGGCCGCTTGGGGAAGTCGACCTGTTGCGTTTCGCGCTCGCCTTCGAGCACGTCAACCCGGCCTGGCGGCGCCACCCGGACCTGACGTGGGCAACGAATGCGTAGGGCTGCCGAGCTTGTCTCGGCCCGTGCAAACAACTTGATGCAACGGGTTTTCTCCAACAGGGCCGAGACAAGCTCGGCAGCCCTACGAGGCAACGGAACGCACATAGGGAAATCGACGCTTTACTGCTGCGATCGCCACTCGTCTCGCGTGATCCGGTAGTGACTCCGGTGCGACCAGTTGCCCTCGAAGTCGACGCCGTAATCGGAGTTCACGCGTCGCATGCCCGCCTTCTCCATCACGCGGGCCGAGGCCACGTTGGGCGCCCGGCAGGTGGCGCTGAGTTGCGGCACGCCCAGCGTATCGAACTCGTGGGCGAAGACGGCGCGTGTCGCCTCTGTCATGTAGCCCTGATTCGAGTGCCGGCGGGCCAGCGCGTACCCGAAGCTGATGTCGCAGTCAGTGGTTGGGTCGCTGGACGTGCCGATGCCGAAATAGCCGATCACCTCGCGGGTGTCCTTGCGCTCGATAATCCAGGTCATTCCATCCGGACTGGACTGTTCAGCGATTTCGAGGGCGGTATCGACCCACCCCTGGCACTGCTCGTCGTTCCATGATGCGTAGTGCATGTGTTCCATCGCTGTCTTGTCGGACAGGAGGTCGACAATCGCCTCCCGGTCAACCGGGGCAATGGTTCGCAGGATCAGTCGTGGTGTTTCAAGCGTTGGTGAGGCCATCGCGGATGGCGCCCTTTCTGCCTGGGCTGCTGAACTTCCACGTCCCAACCGCCACACCTGGAAACCGCGTCGAAGTACCGATTGCTCGGGCGATGATGACGAGGGAGCTGTGGGTCCAGCGAACACGGCTGTGGAACGCGAGTCGATCAGCAAAGGAATCCGGGGCCGGCGGCTCGGGAGGCCCGTACGAAACGCAGCGCACCGCGATTCGTCACCATCGTCGCTTTCCGGACGAGCGGGCGTCGGCTGCCGCCAATCGTCCGCTCGTCACGGTCGCCTGAGGCCGGACTCGTCGACCGGCGTTAGCTGGTCACGACCCGGGTCGGCTGGATGTAGAAGGTGACGCGCGTCTCGTCCGGCGTGTGACCGGGATAGACATCGGCGTCGAGGTAGTCCTTCGCCAGCTTGTCGATGACCTCGACGCCCGTCTCCTCGCTGCGGTTCACCACCTTCCCCCTGACCTCGATCCAGCGAAAGGGATCGTCGGAATCGATCACGAGCACGGTCGCTTGTGGCCGCTCGACGAGGTTCTTGTCCTTTTGCCGGCCCGCCGCCGTGTTCACGCGGATCAGGCCGTCTTCGACATCGCCCCACACCGGCGTCACCTGAGGCTGCCCGTCGGGCTGCACGGTTGCCAGGCCAAGTAGCAGGGGGCGATTGAAGAGGTCGATGTGGCTGTCCGGAATCTGGGTCATGCGAAGCTCCATGATTGAGAGGAATGAATCGGTTCGTCCGATCAACGACACCGGGGAGGCGAGGTCTCTGCCCCGATACTTCCGTATGTATAGTAAGGCATCGCGACGGTTGGCGCAGGGTGTGACACGTCTTGTCTCGAAGCCGAAGCGCCGGCCGGATCGGCTATACTCGGCTGCAATCAGCACGCCCCGCCACGCACAGCAGAAAGTGACATCACATGATCCAGGGAATGGGATTATCGGGCCTGGCGTCGATCCTGACGCTGGGGTTCCTACTGCAAACCGCCACCCCCCCGCGTACCGACAACCCGCACGTGAGTCAGGACCAGGCGGCGACCGGCGGGTGCGAGGACCTGGCGGCCTACGTCGATGCCCTGTTCACCACGCTCGAGGATCACGAGACGTTTGGGGATTTCTGGCGGGCGCCGGATTTCGACGGCATCCAGCAAATGGACCACGCCGACGTCGAGGCCATCGTCGAAGACGGCCAGGCGCTGATCGAGGACATGCAGGGGCTGACCGTGCCGGCCGCCTACGGTCCCGGCCACGAAGGACTCCAGTTGCTGTTCGACGCCGATATCGACTACGTGGTCTTCCTCGGCATCGACGCTTCGACGCCGCCAGGCTTCGAGCAGCGGGACCGCGCAATCGCCCGCCTGCTTCACGGGGAACTGGCCATCATCAAAACCTGCCCGGACGAAATGGCCGAGGTCGGGGACTTCGTCTTCTACGATCCGGCGGACCTGGAAACGTATTTCGACTGATCCCGGACGAAATCCGGATCGTTGTACCAATCCAGTGGCATAAGTTGTCTCAACGACCGTCACGCTCGAAGTACGTGGACGGGAGAACCAGCGAACGCCCTCCGGTCGCGGGCATGAGCGAGGGAGGGTGTTCGCGGTCGATCCTGCCGCGCCCCGTGGGCTAAACGGCGCCGATGGCAGCGATCTCCCTTGCAGCATGGAGGAGGCGGGCTTTCCACGCATCCGGGATTGCACGCAATCGGCAGACGTTTGCGGCCGGGACGCCGTACGTAGTTCCACGCATCGAGCCAGCGGCCGGCGGTCAGGCGAGGCCGTGGCGGACCGCGAACGTCGCTGCCGCGGTGCGCGAATCCACATCGAGCTTGGCAAGGATGTGCTGGACGTGGGCCTCGACCGTCCGCTCGCTGATGGAGAGGGCTACTCCGATCGCCCGGTTGGCCTCGCCGTCCGCGACCAGCCGCAACACGTCGAGTTCGCGGGGCGACAGGCTGTGACTGCCAATGGTCGTCGCGCCGCTGCCCGGGTCGCTGGCAGCGCCGTCATTGATCGCGAGCGCGCCAACCAGGGCGATAACCTCGTCCCAGGTCATCCGCTCGCCGGCTGTCCACGCCTCCGAGAAGCGTGGTTCCTCAACCAGGGCGCGCAGGGGAGCTGTGGCCGCCTCCACCTCACCGGCTGGCCAGTGGACGTCTGGCAGCTGGGTCGCCGCCGCGAGCAAGCGGATCGCAGCCGCTGTCTGGTCGAGCCCGATCGCCACCTGGGACAACTCCAGGAATGCGAACTTCATTCGGCTGATGTCCCCGGCCTGGGCCAGGAAGTCGAGACATTCGACCAGCGCCTCGACCGCCAACACGTTGCTGCCCTTGCGATGGTACAGACGCCCGAGCTGGTGGAAGACGATGGCGCCGACATGCGGGTTACCACAGATTCGGACATGAGCGGCCGCCACAGTCAGCCACGGCTCGGCCCGCGCAAAATCGCCCTGGTCCGTGGCGATCTCGCCGAGGCATCCAAGCGCCATGGCCGTGTGGTTCTCCGGATTCCTGATCGTCGGCGCGATGTCCAGCGAGGCGCTGAAGCATCTGCTGGCCTCCGCAAGGTCATCCTTCGCACGGGCCGTATGCCCGAGAACCAGGCACGCCCAGTAGGCCCCATAGCCATACCCTGCCTCGTTCGAGCGATCCAGCAGTTCGCGGCCGTAGCCGCTGGCTCGTTCCAGATCGCCCTGGAGCACGGCAAACGTACCGGCGCCCATCAACGCCTCTGCCAAATGCTCCACCGGCAATCCGTGCCTGAGGGCGAGGGCCCGCTCCACCCACGCATTTCCCTCCGCCACCCGCTCGTTCCAGGCTTCGCCGCCGGGCGGGAGCATGGACCACCAGTTCCGCCAGATCGCGCCAGCCAAACGGACCGCTCGTTCCGCGTCAGGCACGCTCAGGGTCCACGAGAGGGCGGACCGGATGTTGTCCAGCTCGGTTTCGACCCGGTCGCAGTAATTCCGAAGCTCAGGCCCGTCGTAGTGGGGAATCGCGCCTTCCGTGTACGCGATGACGTAATCGGCGTGGGTGCGGGCCACCCGTTCGACTTCCCCATGCGCGGCCAGCCGATCCAATCCACAGTCCCGGAGCGTTTCGAGCATCGAGAACCGAACCGCTCCCAAGCTGGACGGGGCGCGAACGACCAGGCTGTTCGCGACAAGCGACTCCACCACGTCCAAGGCGTCGTGGCCATTCCCCATGACCGTCGTCGCCGCCTCCAGGGTGAAGCCGCCGACAAAGATCGAAAGGTGGCGGAAGGCGGCTTGCTCAGCCTCGGTCAGGAGGTCGTAACTCCAGGCGATCGTGTCCCGCATCGTCCGTTGCCGTTCCGGCGCGTCCCGCGGGCCGCCAGTCAGCAAGGGCAGGCGGTGATCGAGGCGATCCAGGAGGGCGTCGAGCGGCAGGGCCGCGACCCTCGCGGCGGCGAGCTCGATCGCGAGCGGCAGCCGGTCAAGCCGGTCGCAGATGGCTTCGACGAGGTGGCGATCGCCAGTCGCGATGTCGAACCGGGGATCCCTGGCCCTGGCGCGCTGGGTGAACAACCGTACGGCGTCGTCGGCCCCCATTGCGGCGAGTGGGTAGAGATGTTCGCCGGAGAGACCGAGGCGCGTCCGGCTGGTGCAGAGGATCCTCAAGTGAGGCAGGCGCCCGAGCAGGGACGCAAGGTCCGGTCCGGCCGGCAGGAGGTGCTCCAGATTGTCGAGCACGAGGAGCAGGCGTTTCTCGTGGAGAAATGACTCCAACCGCTCGCCAAGGGATTGCCCGGCAGCATTGGGCACGCCAAGCGCCTGGGCGATGATTAACAGCGTCAGGTCCGGATCGCGAAGCGCCGCCAGCGACACGAAGGCCACACCGTGGTCGAACGCGCCCCCGATCCGGGTCGCCACCTCGATCGCCAGTCTCGTTTTGCCTACCCCACCCGGACCGGTAATCGTCACCAGCCGGACGCCGTCCCGAAGGCAAAGACGGCCGACCGCTTCGATATCGTCCTGACGACCGATGAACGCGGTAAGCGGGCGCGGCCAGGCAGTCGCCGGCTCACCGGTCTCGGTGGGCCGATGCGGCGCGAGGTCCCTGACTTGAGATTCGGAGGCGTCGTCCGGCATGGGGAACGTCCCGGTAAACAGCTGGCTGGAGTTACGTCATGATGCGCGCGCGCGCTCCCGATGTCAACATAACGCGCCGACCCTGGACCAGTGACCCAGGGCCGGGCGCGACATCAGCACCCAGGCTCGACATCGAGCAGGTTGGACCACGACGCGGTGCGCTGGTCCAGGGCCCGAACCACGAGCGGCCCGTCACAGGCGCCCGCCGGGGGTGTCATCTGGCCGTCACCGGCTACGTATCCCCGCGCCGGATCCTGGCTGCCATTGGGACCAAAAGCTGTCTGCCGGAATGGCGGGAACGACTCCTCGATGTCGCCGCCGGCCGTGAATCCTTGCGCCGGGTCCTGGCTGCCATGAGCGCCGTAGACCGTTGGGCTCGCGGTCGTCCAGCGATCCTGTCGCAGGGTTGTGCCCCATTCATCGTCGAGGGTGATGTAGACCAGGCCGCCCGCCGTGAATCCTTCGCCGGCGACCTCGATCGTGCCGGGAGCGATCGAGCTGGGGATTGCGTTCAACAGGACCGGCTGCGCGACCGACGTTTGCGCGTTGGACGCCGGGAGGGCGATGTGGACACCGAGCCCGAAGAGGACCAGGAAACAGACGACGAGCTTGTTGTGCGTGAGATGCGTCACCCGGGACCGCCTTTCCGTACGGAACCGCCTCGGCCACGTGGCGTCATTGGTTCCGATCCCAGCTTGGCAATCGAGGGTGGCCGGCGCATCGGGGCGACCACGCAATTCGCGGACGTTGGCGCCGCGAATTGCGTGGTTCCACGTAGTGCGTCGAGAGCTGGATCAGGCGAGGCCGTGCCGGATGGCGTACGTCGCTGCCGCCGTGCGTGACTCGACACCGAGCTTGGCCAACAGGTGCATGACGTGGTTCTCGACCGTGCGCTCGCTGATCGACAGCGTGTCGCCGATCGCCCGGTTCGACCTGCCCTCGGCCACCAACCGCAGCACCTCGTATTCACGAGGGCTGAGCCGACCGGAGCCTGGCAATTCGTGCGGGTTGCAAGGCGCCGGGGCGCGCAACCCGGCGATGAGCGCCTCGATCTCGTTCGGCACGTCTGCCAACGGGATGGCGTGCCTGCCGCTCCGTACCTCGGCAACGGCCGACTCGCCCAGAACGTCGCGAAGCGTCGCCATCGTATCGGCGAAATCGTCTTCATCCTCGAACTGGATCGGCAACGCGGCGGCGGTCGAAAGCAAACGCGTCGCCCGTGTGTGTTGGCCCGTGTGGAGGGCATTGAGCGAGAGCGCGGCGAGCGCGACGGCCATCCCCGCTTCGCCATGGAACCCCTGGAACACCAGAAAGGATTCGCCACTCAGGCTGGCGGAACGCGCCTGGTCACCACGTTCGCGGACGGCATCTCCCAGACCAAGGAGCGCCCAGCCAATGGCGATCGGATTACCCGAGACGCGGGCACACCCCAACGACTCCTCCAGTTTCGCCTCGGCCGCTTCCAGGTTCCCCAGGCGCATCTCAACGCCCCCGAGCCAGGAGAGGGTGAACGCCTGCTGGTTGACGGAATCCCGGATCGTTGGCGCGATGCGCAAGGCCCGCTCGAAATGGCCCCTGGCCTTCACCTCGTCGCGCCGCAGTGCCGCCATCCGACCCAGCATCGTGGCCGCCCAGTATGCGCCATAGGCATCGCCTTCGGCTTCTGACCGGAGGCGCAACTCCTCGCCAAGTTCGACGGCCCGATCCAGATCCTGTTGCAGGTACGCCATTTGAGCAGCGCCCACGAGCGCTTCGGTCAGGGCGTGAACCGGCAATTGGTCCCGATCCTGCAGTACGCGCTCAAGCGAGCGTCGTGCTTCCGGGACGCGGTCGAACCAGCTTCGTTGTTCATTGGCCGAGGGATGCACCCACACCCGCCACAGCGCCCCCGCCAACCGCACGCCGGTCTCCCGATCGCCTGATTCGAGGCACCAGGCGAGGGCAGCCCGGGCGTTGTCCATCTCGATGTCCAGGCGAGTCATCGTGGCTTCGAGTTCGGTTCCATCGTAGAGGGGGATCGCTCCTTCGGCCAGGTTCATGAAGTACGTAGCGTGGGCGGCGCGGCGCCCTGCCTCTTCACCGTGTTGGGCAAGGTATTCCAACCCGAAGGCGCGGATCGTTTCGAGCATCGCGTAGCGCGGCCTGCCGTCCCTGGTCGACACCAGGTTGAGCAGGCTGCTCTCGACCAGGACTGCGATGCCGTCGAGGAGGACCGAACCGTCCCGCCCGGTCACCGCTTCGGCGGCGGACAGGGTGAAGCCCCCGGCAAAGACGCCGAGTGAGCGAAACAGCGCCTGGTCGGCTGGATCCAACAGGTCGTAGCTCCAGGCGATCGTGGCCCGCATCGTTTGCTGCCGGGCCGGAGCGTCGCGGGGGCAGCCCGCCAGGAACGCGAGCGAATCCTGGAGCCGGTCGAGGATCGCTGGGACGGGAAGCACGGCGACCCGCGCCGCCGCCAGCTCGATCGCCAGCGGCAGGCCATCGAGGCGCCGGCAGATCGCCGAAATGTCGGCCTGGTTTCCCGGCGTCAACGCGAAGTCAGCCAGGCGCGCTCGCGCCCGCTCGGCAAACAGCCGAACCGACTCCATCTCGCACGTCTTGTACGTGGCAGTAGGGACGATCGCCAGCGGCGGAACGATGTAGACGTGTTCGCCCGAGAGGTTGAGCGGGATGCGGCTGGTGACAAGGACCGTGAGAAGAGGATTGGCCTGGAGCAGCGCCGAAACCTGCGGACTGGCGCTCACGATTTGCTCGAAATTGTCGAGCACCAGCAGGGATCTCCGGGTGGCAAGCAGCGTGACGATGGCCCGGTCCGCTGTCAGGGTGACATCTGGCGCGATTGCGAGGCCCTCGGCTATGGCATGGGTGGCGGCTGCGGGGTGACGCACCCCAGCCAGTGATACGTACCAGATCGCGTCCTACGATGCACGGCAGGTCTCGGCCACGTGCACGGCAAGCCGGGTCTTGCCCATGCCGCCCGGACCAGTGACTGTCACGAGCCGCACGTCATCGCGCTCGATCAGGGCGCGGACGGCGGCGATGGCTGCGCTGCGGCCAACGAGGCTGGTCAGCGGACGCGGCAGGTTTTCGCCGGTCCAGAATGGCAGCGATTCGCTGGAGGCGGGCTCGATCGACGGATCGGACATATGACGACCTTCGACTGCGGGAAACTGGAATCCCGATCATGATGCGCCGATGGCGTCAGGTTGTCAAATAATGAGCATTCAATAGGCCATGCCGGCCGGAAATGAACGCTTCAGGATTCGTTCCAGCGCAACCGGCCGACGGGTTCGACGTTCACGATCCACTCGCTGGTGTTCGCCGGGACCTTGTCGAGGAACACGACGAGATTCCACCGGCTGTGATCGTCGACGAAGGCAATCGAGGGCACGATGATGGATTGGGCAGAGGTGGTGTTGCGGACGACGCTGGCGATATGTCTCGCTGCTGACAAATCCGGGAACCAATCCGTCGTTGGATGGACGCCACATCGTTGGACGAATGCGGCGTCGCGCACATCGACGACCCGCTGGAGCCGGAGACCCAAACCAAAGACCGTCCTGGCGGTGGCGCGATTGATGGCGTCGGCTGACCAGGGATGCGGGAGGTGGCGTGCCCACTCGGCAGCGAGCACACCGCGGTCGCCGGCCAGGTACAGCGTGGGTTCGCCAGCAAGATTCCAGCGGTTGTCGCCGTGCAACCCGGCAAACTCGAAGTTGAGGACATCGGCATGTGGTGGAACATGCCGGTAGACTGACCCAATCCAGGGCGACGACTCGGGCACATCGTCGCTCATGTGCCGAGATACCCTTCATACATGCCCGCGAGCTCACCCAGCACGACGTTGGGCTGGCCGGCTTCGATCGCGTCCAGGCCGGAGCGATTGTGGAAGGCGGGCTGCGGGGTGGTCATCACCAGCCGGAAACCCTCCGCCGTGAAGACCAGCAAGCCCAACTCGACGATGAGCCCGATGTCGTTGAGGACGCGGAGCACCCACCGGTTGCTGGGGAGCTGGTCGTGTTCTTCCCAGCGCTGGATGCTCCGCGAACTGACGTCGAGCAGGCGCGCCATGCGTTCTCGGGAGATCCCGAGGTCCTTCCGAATGGCGGCGATCGAGAGGGGCCGCCGAGGCAATACGGGGCCCCTGCCGGCGTGGGCGGATGTTTGGATCGAAACGGCGGTCATCGCGCGGCCCTCCTGGCGATCTGGACAAATGTCCAGACATTTGTCACTGCCAGTGTAGCCCACGCGCCGGACCGCCGCCCGTTACTTGTCGATGTCTACCCGAGATACTGGGCGAACCAGTTCAACGTGTCCTCCCAGGCGCTCTCCGCCGCCGCCGGCGCGTAGCGGGCGCCGGTGTCGTTGTGGAAAGCGTGACCGGAGTTGCTATAGATGTTGATCTGGTACGTCGCGCCGGCTTCGCCCAGGGCGGCTTCCAGCTCGGTCAGCCCCTCGCTGGCAAAGTCGTCCGGGTCGGACGAATAGACGCCGAGCACCGCCGCCTGGATGTTGGGAACCACATCGAGCGGCGGAGGCGGACCGTAGAATGGCACGGCCGCCTTCAGTTCCGAGATCGCGGCTGCCGCCTGCCAGGTGATGCCGCCGCCGAAGCAGTACCCGTTCATCCCGGCGCGCGACGTATCCGCTTCCGAGATCGAGCCGTAGTACGTCAGCGCGGCCTGGAAGTCGGCGACGTGCCGGGCCGGATCGCCCTCGGTCAGGATCGCCGGGATTTCGGACGGGTCAGCCACGGCGGCCGTGCCGCCTTCGCGGCTCAGGAGGTCGATGGCGCAGGCGAGGTAGCCATTGACGGCAAACCGCCGGGTGACATCGCGGATGTGGTCAGTCAGGCCTCGGTTCTCGTGGCAGATCAGGATCAACGGATACGGCGCCATGGCCGCGGGTGTCGATGCAGCCGGTGTAGCCGCCGAGCCGGCCGGCATCGCCTGGTAGGCGGTGATAGTGGAACCATCGCCACCCGGAAAGCTGACGTCACCGGCGATCACCGACGGATCGTCGGCGGCGATCGAAAGCGGGCTCTGCGGGCCTTCCGGCAACGGTGGCGTGGCTTCCTGCGCCCCGCCAGCCTTGACGCCCAGCAGGGTCAGGGTCGTTGCGGCGGCGGCCGCGCTGCCCGTGATGTGCAGCACGCGGCTGATCATGTCCCGGCGGGAGAGGATACCGTCTTCGTAATCCTCGACGAACTCGTGGACGAGATAGCGTTGCATGGGGTTCAGGTGATCCAGTCGAACCATGAAGAGTCCCTTCCTCGCATCGATAACGCGCAACAGGCCATTACCGGCTATACGCCGGAAACGACGATATCGGATGCGACGGGAAATGGTCGGCAGGCCGGAATGAGTCAGTTCGGCCAACGAGGCCGGACGGGCGCAACGGTATCCGCAACCGACCCGCCGTGCGACGATGGCCGCAGCGGAAGTCGATTGTCAGGACAGGGAGAACGACGATGGCGGTGGCGACGGTCCAGTTCCGGAGCGAAGCGATGGGTCGACAGGTTTCGTATGGCGTCATCCTTCCCGACGAGGTCGAGGGGCCCTACCCGGTGCTGCTCCAGCTGCATGGCCTGGGTGACGACCACCAGAGCTGGATTCACCAATCGAACCTGACCCGATACGTGGCCAATCTCGGTCTCGCCGTCGTGCTGCCGGACGGCGCCAGTTCCGGGTACCTGAACTGGAAGGCGGCGGGCCGCCTCTACCGCCAGCGCTACGAGGACATGATCGTCACCGACATCGCACACCATGTGAAGCGGCACTTCAACGTCACGGACGGCCCGTGGGCGATCGGCGGACTCTCGATGGGCGGGTACGGCGCGATGCGCCTCGGCCTGAAATATCCCGATCGATTCGCCTCGATCTGGGCCCACTCGGCGGCGTTCCACATTCACGATGTCGTGCCCGCCGACCTGCTCGACGAAAGCGGGGTGGAAGACGCCGATATCGGCCGGCACGCCGAGCGGTTGAGCGCATCTGGCGCGGCTCAACCCGTCATCTCCTTCGACTGCGGCGTGAACGACGAATTGATCCAGCACAACCGCGATCTTGACAACCACCTGACCCGGCTCGGGATCGGTCATCACTACGCCGAGCATCCCGGCGCCCACACCTGGGACTATTGGGACGACCACGTGCGCGAGGCGATCGCCCAGCACGTTCGGGTACTTGGCGTGGCGTCGAAGACCACGAGCTGAGCTCGATGGTGAACACGATCCGGCTTGTGCCCTACGATCCCCAATGGCCAGCGGAGTTCCAGTCGCTCGGCGAAGAGCTGCGCGCCTGCCTGGGCGACCTGGCATTGAGGATCGACCACATCGGCTCCACCTCCGTGCCGGGCCTGGCCGCCAAGAACATCATCGACATCCAGGTGACGGTTGGGACACTGGACGCCGGCATCATCGCGCCGCCGCTGGCCAGCCTCGGGAACACCATCGCCAACGGCATCACGCGCGACCACGTGCCGCCGGGCGGACCGGACTCGCTGGAAGAATGGCGCAAGCTCTATTTCCGCCCGCCGGCGGGGCAGCGACCAACCCACCTGCACGTTCGCCAGGCGGGTCGCGCCAACCAGCGCTACCCGCTCCTGTTCCGGGATTGCCTGCGGGCGAACCCGCAAACGGCGGCGGCGTACGGCCTGATCAAGGAGGCCCTGGCGCGGCGAGACCCGGAGGACGTGAACACGTACTACGACGTCAAGGACCCGGTCTGCGACATCGTCATCGACCTCGCCGAGCGCTGGGAGGCGGAGACGTCGTACCGCCTGGGGCCATCGGATATCTGACGCGGAATCCGGACTGAGAACGCGTGAGCCTTCCACCGTTCGTGATGTCGCTGCGGCAAGACCCGTGGACTCTTCCCCTGAGTTCGCTGAGTTGATGCGGATCTTTCCTGCCGCACCACGGGCGGAGCAAACTGGCCCTGCTGGATACGCAGCCCTACGCCGTCCTCGGGGACATGGGAGGCATTGCCAGCGCCTACTCCACGACCTCGACGACGGCCATCATCCCGGCGTCCTCATGGACCAGGATGTGACAGTGGTAAACGAACTTGCCGGGGAAATCCTCGAACCGGGTCCGCATCACGATCTCGCCATTCGGCGGCAGCAGCGTCGTGTCCTCGTAGTGTGGCAGCTCAGGGTTGCCGTTGCGCGACATGACCTGGAAATCGTTGACGTGAATGTGGAACGGATGCCACTCGGGGCTGGTGTTCCGGATCGTCCATTCTTCCGTCGTTCCCAGTTGCACTTCCTGGTCGACCCGGTCCTCGACGAAGGCGAGGTTGTCGATGGCGAAGGCCGGACCGCTCGCGTTCTCCTGGAACACGATGTCGCGGCGCTGGGCGATCTCGTCGTTGTCGAGCCCCTCGAACGGGATCAGCGTGGTCGGTAGCGTCATCGGCGTCACCGCTTCGCCGCCGGACACAACCGTCGCCACCAGGAACTGGCCGGTGGCCTGGCTCGGGATGTCGGGCGACCACGGTATCGACTGCAACTCGTAGATGCCGGCCGCCGCGCCCTGGATCAGCACTTCGGCACGCTCGCCCGGCCCCAGGAGCAGGACATCGGTGGTTTGGACTTCGGGCAGCGGGGAGCCGTCGATCGCGATGCGGTGCATGGAGTGACCGGCGAGCCGCAGGTTGAAGAACGAGTTGGCGCTGAGGTTGAGCAGCCGCCAGCGTTGCGTTTCCCCCGGGCGGATGTCGATGACGGGATTGAGCTGGCCGTTGACGAGATACTCCGGCTGATTGCTGGCGCCGGTGAACGGGCCCTGGAGGACGAGGATGCGTTCGGTCAGGCCCTGCATCTCCGGCAGGTCGTCGAGACCGCCCTCGACGATGATCGCCCCGGCCAGGCCGGCCGCCACCTGGTCGGCCGACTGTCCGTGCGGGTGGGGGTGATACCAGTACGTTCCCGGGATGTGCGCCTCCGGCAGCACGTATTCGTAGTTGAAGGTTTGGCCTGGCTCGACGTGCACGAAGATATTGTCGCTGTTGCCGGACGGCGAGACGTGCCAGCCGTGGGTGTGGAGGTTGGTCGACTCGGTCGTGCCGTTGACCAGGGCGACCTTCACCGTATCGCCCGGCCGCACGCGCAAGGTCGGACCCGGGAGCTGGTTGTTGTAGGCCATGCGCCCGGCTCCGGACGTGATTTCCTCCATCGCCTGCAACATCGTGATCAGGCGGCCGTTCTCGCTGGCGCGCACCTCCGGCTCGATGAACGTGTCGGTCGACACCACGGTTGGCGATGCGGCCGGTGAGGCGGCGGGCGAAGCGCCGGCATCCGGGGCCGGTGTTCCCGTTTGAGCTGTCAGGCGCGTGACGCCGAAGCCAAGGGCCGCGGCGGTCGCGGTGGCGGAACCGGCCCCCACCAGGGCGCGCCGGCTCAGGACGGTGCGATGTTCGGTCGCGGTGTGGGAACGTCCCATTATGACCTCACTTCCGTGGCGTAGCGCGTGGCGGCTTTAGCGGCGTTGGCAACGAAATCCGCGGGCACCGCGATCGCGGTGTCGCTGGCGTAGGGATCGATCCGGATGATGCTGCCGAGCTCGCCGACCGGGTAAATGGCCGGCAGCGCGATGTAGAGGGCGCCGTCCGGGCCGAACTTCATCGAGATCGGGTAATTCAGGCCGCTGGCGACCACCTCGCCGGTCGAGGGGCCGGTTTGCCGGCTCAACCGCCCGGTGTTGGGGTAGATGTTGGGCGGCTCATTGGTGTTGCCGGTGGACATATCGAGCGCGTAGAGCGTGCCGTCGGTGTCGACCGCCAGGCCGGTGACCATCGCCAACCCGGTCCAGTAATCGCTGACGACGCCGTCCTCGGTGACCTTGACGACCTTCTGCTGACCATCGGTGTGCGGACCCGGCCCGAGGTAGCCGACGTAGACGCCGCCGCCCGGGGCGAGCGCGATGGCGGTCGGCACCGGGTGATCGAGGGAGAGATCGGCGATCACCGTTTGCGTGCCGTCTGGAAACACCTTCAGGAGCAACCCCTGGTTGGCGTCGACCACCCAGAACGCATCTCCTTCGACCACCAGGGCGAACGGCTCGCCGAGCTGGACGATGTGGTAGATGTTCTGGGCCGGGTTAACGGTGATGTAGACCGTTTCATTGCTGGCCATGCGCAGGGCGCCGTCCATTTCGACGGCGTAGAGACCATTGGGCCAGTCGATCCCGACCGCTTCGATGCCGCCGGTGGCGTCCTGCATGACGTAGAGCTGGTCACCGATGAAGCCGACATCGACCGGTCCCTGGATGTCGCCGTACGGGTCGGCGGTGGAGGGCAGTCCGTAGGCGACCGGGGTGACCTCGCCGTTTTCGATCCGGACGACGCTCGGCGGCGCGTCCGGCCGGGGTGGGGCGGACGACGCGCCAGGCGCCGGGGCCGGGGTGAGGCCAT
>JBGTNF010000314.1:0-6016 GCA_041743205.1 Thermomicrobiales bacterium
GAGTGAATCGGAAGCGCCGACCCCGCCCCCGACGGAAGAGCCGACGCCAACCCCAACCCTGGAGCCCACCCCCACTCCGACCCCGGAGCCGCCGCCTCCGACTCCGGCGACTACGATTGGTACGGTGCCTGCGATGCCGGCGGCGACCACCGCTACGTCCTCGCCCCGGTCGGCAGCGTCGATGACGCCGACCTCCGCGCCGCCGACACCGCCAAAATGGGCGAGGCCACCTTTGCCGATCTCCCGCCCGGCCGCTACGACCTCGACGATGTCGACGGAGCCTGGTGCCACGCCGAGTCCGACGCCGTCAACGCCGAAGGCGACGTTGTGGTCGAAGCCGGCGTGGCGACCACTGTCTGGCTCTTCTACTGCCAGCCCGCCGCCACGTAAGCCGGAAGACGGCGATTCCGGCCCGTTCGTGGAGGGCCGGCCAGGTTGACCCCTAGGTACGGCCACGTTTGTCAACTACGTACCCGAATCCCGCCAGCCGAACGCTCGGCCTTTCGGACAGGCCTCCCATTCCGCCCTTGCGCCCGAATCGCCCCTCCGCCAGCGCAATCCAACGTGTCAGCAATCCGATCCTGTAGGCAAGGGCGGCGTGCCGTACATCGACTGCGCCGCCGGGGTGTGGTGCAAGAAATGGTAGGACCGACCGGTTGCTCCCGACCGTCATGTCGAGCGCCAGCGAGACATGACGGGTGCTGGTGAGGCGACGTGAGCCTCCGTGGCCGGTACCACTTCTTGCAACACACCCGCGCCGCCGATTTCGGCCTGCCCAGAATAAAATCGAGTTCACGACAACCGTTGCCAAGAGTTGAATAGCCAGTCATTGACGAAAATAAAACGCAACGTGATTCCGGTGCAAGCTATCGTCGAAAGTGGCACGTGAAGGGAAGAGTTCATGGGCTTCCTGCAGCGAATCGGCGTCGTGCACACGAGGCCACCAAAGGTGTTCTGCCCGCTGGTCTCGGGCAACGCTGACTCCGACGTGATCCGGCGCCTGAGGGTACTGGAGCACGACGATCTTTCTCCGGTCGAGCGCCGGTTGCGGAAGGAGCGAAGGGTCTCCCGGCTGCGCATCGACTCCGCCATCTTCGAGTTCCGCCGCTACGTGGGCATCTGCCTGGTCGGCGGCCCGAACTCCTCGTACACCATGTTCAGCCGCGATGTGGACGAGGTCTGGCACACGCTCGTCCTGCACACCAAACTCTACCGGGAGTTCTGCCGGGATGTCCTTGGCTGGCGCCTGGACCACTATCCCTACGACGGGCCGCCGGCCAAACCCGAGCAGGCCTGGGCGAGCTTCGCCGGAGCCTACTACCGGCTCTACGGCGAGCTACTGAAACCCCAAAGACAACGTCAACGGGGGCGGCTGCGGCGCCTGCGGCGGATGTGGAAGTTGCGGCGGCTGCGGGAGCTAACCAGCGCCCCACATCGGGCCCGGCGTCTCCGCGATAGCCATCGTCGATGCCTATCGGACGATTGTCATTTCGAGCTGCCGGCCGGCCCTGCTGGATATGCTGGACATGCTGGATACTGCGGGCTGCGAGAAATCTTTTGGTGTCACGCAAATTGCACCTCCAGAATCCCACCGCTGCCGCCCCGCGGCTGGCCCGTTTGGCTCTCCCCCCACACTCCCATGCCGCCCGAGCGATTGCCCGCCCGCCCCACCGCTGGTAGAGTGGCCACAAAGGCTGGCCCATACGTGAACAGGCGTCACTTTGCCCACAATCGCCGAGGAGACCACCCATGACCGACCACCCACGATCCGCCCAGGCTGAAACGGCCCCTGACGCCGTCTTGCCCCGGCTCACCCGCCGCCACCTCGTCACCGGTTCCGGCGCGACGCTGGCCGCGACCGCCCTCGCGACGCCGGCTGTGCTGGGGCAGGAGGAGGCCTCGCCGGTCCCGCCCGATGTGGCGACGGCCGAGGCCTCGTCCGTGGCGAGCCCGGTCGCGGATGTGAACGTCGATGTCTTCCGCGTCATCTGTTTCGCGGCCACCGGTGTCGCCGAGCTGCCGGACGAATCGGTCACCCAACTGCTTGCCCTGATCGAGGCCGACCAAGCCTCGGCCGCCGGTCTCCAGGAGATGCTCGCCGCCGGGGGCGCCCTGGACTTCGCCAACCTCTCGGAAGACGCCACCACCGCCGTCACCAACATCGTCGGGTTCTTCTACCTCGGCAATTTCAACGGCGCCCCGGTCGAGAACCGGGCCGATCTCTTCCCCGGGCTGGTTTCCTTCCAGACCCTGCCTTACGTCACGATCCCGGCGATTTGCAAGGCGTATGGCTACTGGGCGATCGAGCTCGACCTGCCGGAGCGCGACCAGGCCGCCCGTTCGCTCCCGGCTCACTGAGTCACCGCTACGTCACCCCGAGCGGACACGAGCTGTCATGCCGAGGAACGAGGCATCTTCCACAGCGACCGTCGTACCCGTCCCGCACCGCACCATATGAATCCAGAGTACGGACAAGGCACAACTCCAGGGAGATTTTCCATGCGCCTCCAGGCCACACCCGCCGCGACCCCGGTTTCCGAATCCGAATCCGACCATGACGTGGTGATCGTCGGCTCCGGCGTCGCCGGCGCCCTGATCGGCGCCCGGCTCGCCGCCGCCGGCAGCCGGGTCCTGATCCTCGAAGCCGGCCCGGTGACGGACCGCGCCGCCTCGGTCCGCCGCTACCACAGCGGCGTCTACGCCTACGAAAGCCCCGAGTGGGCGCCCCAGCCGACGGCATCCGACCCTGACTACTACTACGTGCAGGCCGGCGAGGTGAAATACAACAGCGATTACGAGCGCCGCGTCGGCGGCACGACCTGGCACTGGCTCGGCAACTGCCCGCGCCTCTTGCCGAGCGATTTCGAGATGCAAACCCGGTTCGGGGTCGGCGTCGACTGGCCGATGACGTACGACGATCTGGAACCCTGGTACGGCCAGGCCGAAGTCGAGCTGGGGGTGGCCGGGGACGGCGAGGCCGAGTATGGCTCGCCGCGCAGCGGCGCCTACCCGATGGCGCCGCTGCCGATCGCTTCGGGCGACGTCATGTTCCAGGAGGCGGCGCGCGAGCTCGGCTATGAGCTGCTCCCTACGCCCCAGGCCCGCAACTCGGTCGATGGCTATCAGGGCCGCTCGATTTGCTGCGGCAATGGCACCTGCATCCCGATCTGCCCGGTCCAGGCCAAGTACGACGCCACCTACCACCTCGACCTCGCCACGGCTGACGGGGCCGAAGTGCGCGAGAACGCGGTGGTCTGGAAGGTTGATGTCGACAGCGACGGCAACGTCTCCGGTATCCACTATCTGGACCCGGACCGCCAGGACCACCTGGTGACGGGACGCGTCTACGTGATCGCGGCGAACGGGATCGAGACGCCGAAGCTGCTCCTGATGTCGGCCGGCGACAACGCGCCGGATGGCGTCGCCAACTCAAGCGACCAGGTCGGCCGGAACCTCTCCGACCACCCGGAAACGGCGACCTCGGCGCTGGTGCCGCGCCCCTACGCGGGATCGCGCGGGCCGTTGCAGCTCTCGGGTATCGACGGCCTGCGCGAGGGCGATTTCCGCTCGGAGCGGGCGGCCTTGCGCTTCCAGATCGGCCACAGCACGGGCAACCCGCTCAACCTGGCGCGGACATTGATCGGCCAGGGGCTGGTGGGGCGTGAGCTCTTCGAACAAATTGGGGCGACGGCCCCCTACCAGGTGCGGGTGGCGACGATGAGCGAGCAGTTGCCGGACCCGGAGAACCGGGTGCTGCCGGACGAGACGGCGCTCGACTCGTTCGGCCTGCCCCGGCCGAAGCTGATCTACAGCCACGACGACTACACGCGAGCCGGGCTGGATGTGGCGTTGCAGTTCCACCACGACATCCTGGGCCTGCTCGGCGCGACCGACCTGGTCGACGCCGAGGCGCCCTACGGGGTCGGCCACCTGATGGGCACGGTTCGGATGGGCGACGACCCGGCCACCTCGGTCACGGACCGCGACGGCCGCACCCACGACCACCCGAACCTGTGGCTGGCAGGGTGCGGGTTGTTCCCAACGATGGGAACGGCGAACCCGACTCTGACGCTCGCCGCCCTCGCCCTGCTCACGGCCGACGCGATCGGCCGCGAGCTCGGTGTCCAGGTACCCATCGCCACCCCTGAGGCCACCCCTGAGGCCACCCCTGAGGCGTCGCCCGTCGCCGCCGACTGACGCGCCGGGTTTGTTAGGGGTAATGCACATTGGATTCTCGGGCGTCGAACCGGGGAAAATGCCGGCGCCTCCACAAAACACGGTGCATTGCCCGGTTTGTAGGGGCGGCCCAGAATCGACTCGCGAACGGCGCCTCCGCAACCCGGTTCCTGGTCGATTCGTGTGGCCGCCCGAATATCTCGCCGCCCTCGACTCGCGTTCGGACACCTCTTGCCCCCACCCGCCGGCCCGCCTACTGGAACGGCGGCACCATCAGCAACCGTGGTTCCGGCGTCGGCTCCACCGGCTGGTCGAACACCCCCTCGGTCGGCTGCCGCTCGGATCCCGTCTCCCCGGCCCCTGCCCCCGACGTGGCCTGGGCGAAGGCGTCGAACAGGCCGGTCAAATCCCCTGCGCCCGTCCCGAAGTCCGCGTCCTTCCATCGATGGTGATACCCGGCCGGCCGGTACGGGGTCCCGGTCGACGCCTCCGCCACGAGGTCCGCGATCGACGGCCCGCCCGCCCGGTCGGCCGCCGCGTACCGCGCCTTCCACTCCTGCCCAATGTTCTCCATCGACCGCATCAGGATCCGGTAGCGCAACCACCGGTGCTGCCGCCACTGCGATCCCGTGCCCTTGGCCGGATCCCAACTCCTGACCAGGCGATCGACGCCGCGCATGCCCCGGTTGGCCAGCAGCTCGATCGTCTCGTGGCTCATCGTCAGGTTCAGCCCCCCTTCGCCGCGGAAGAGGTGGATGCTCACGATCCGCTCGGCGTAGCCGGGCAGCGTCTTCTGCGAATTGTCCATCCAGCCCCGCGCCGTGCTCAGGATGTGCGAGAAGAGCGCCGGCAGTGAATCGATCGGCGAGTCGCTGCTGGTTTCCGCGACCGCTGTCGCGCTGTCCTGGGCGGGGGCGTCGTCCAGCTGCGGAATCGGGATCGGCACGATCTTGAACAGCCGCTCGTCGGTCGCCTCGGCCCCCTTGGGCCGCCCGGCGTCGATCTCCAGGAGGTCGATCGCGAAGGTCGGCCACGGCGAGAGCGCCCGGTCGAACATGTGGATCGGGAAGTTGCTGACGATCCCGCCATCGGCCAGCGGCGCCTGGCGGCGTTCCTCGTGAAGCCGCGAGGGATCGTCCGGCGCGCCGATGTAGTACACCGGCACGGTGCTGAACAGAACAGGGAAGCTCATGCTCATCCGGGCCGCGATCACCACCGGCAGCCGGTGGCGATCCAGCGGGAACCGGGTCACGGTCATGCCGCGCACGTCGGCGCCGGGCTCCAGCAACGTCCTCACCACTGAGTCCGGGAAGAATTGCGCCAACTCCCCCGGCTTGAACCCGTAGCGGTAGAAGGCCCCCGGCAGGTTGAGCGGCAGGTTGCGGCGGAGCTCGCTGGTGATCATCTCCAGCGCGATCCCGGTGTCGTCGCCGTTTGGGTGCCGGTGCAGCGCGTCGTCCAGGTCGCCGAACGTGAGATGGCCGCCGGTCAGCGGTTGCGCCACGCTGTCGATCTTGTCCGTCAGCCAGTTGGTCAGCGCCACCGACCGCGCCCCGTAGCCGGGCCGCCGCGCCAGCCACTTTTTGAGTTGCGGAAAGCGGCGCAGGAGCGGGCCATCCTCGCCCTGGAGACCGGTGCAGATCCCGTTGTCGTTCCGGGGAATGAAGACGAGCGCGTTGATCAGCACCCCGATCACGCCGCCCAGCAGCCAGCCGAGCGTGGCTCCGACCGCCAACGCGCCGAACGTTTGCCGGTCCTCGGCGATGGCGTCCCACTGCCACGCCAGCAGCCCCGCGAAGACGACGATCCCCACCGCGCTCGACGCCAGGTCGAGCCGGGT